>NZ_VRUX01000285.1:0-5319 GCF_008039885.1 Methylobacterium sp. WL103 | reverse complement strand
CCCGTCGACCCGCCCGCGGAGGCCTCCCTTGAACGCCCTGATCCTGCAACCGGTGATGGCCCAGATCGGGCTGATGATGGCGCTCTACGTCTGGCTGTCGCTGGCGCGCCTGCGCGCGGTGGGGCGGGGCGAGGTCGGCTACGACGCCTTCGTGCTCGGGCGCGACGAGCCGCGGGCGGTCGCGCGGATCACCCGGAACCTCGCCAACCAGTTCGAGCTGCCGGTTCTGATGGTCGGCTGCGTCGCGCTGCTGGTCGCCCTGGGCGAAGTCGGCCGGTTCGACGTCGCCTGCGCGTGGCTGTTCGTCGCCGGCCGCCTCGCTCACACGGCGGTGCAGACCCTGACCGACGACGTGAGGCTGCGCGGCCGGGTCTTCGGGATCAACCTCGTCGGGTTCCTCGGGCTCGCCGGGCACCTCGGCCTGATCGCGCTCGCAGCGCGGTAGCGCGGTCCGCCGCGAGCCCGCCTCAGGCCGCCTTGGCGCGGCGGGGGCGGTTTGAGTTGGCGCTGGCCTTCGCGCCACCTTTGGCCGAGGCTTTCGACGCGGATTTCGCGACGGGCCGGCAGGCCGTGCCGGCGCGCCAGCCCTGCCAGCTCCAGGCGCCCGGTCCGGTCAGCGCATAGATCAGGAAGCCGCCCGCGAGCCCGAAATCGGCCAGCATCAGGGTGCGCTCGGCTGCGGCCGCCGGGCCGGAGAACTGCCAGAAGGCGTGGAGCAGCACCGCCGTCAGGGCGGCGAACCCGGCCAGCGCGACGCCGGTGATCCGCGGCAGCACGCCGACGATCAGCGCCAGCGGCCCGAACACCTGGACCACGACGGCGAGCGTCGCCACCGCGTTCGGGGCCGGGACGCCGGCGCCGGCCAGCGTCAGCGCGAAGCCCGAGACGTTGAGGGCGCGGGCGATGCCGGTCGGCAGCAGCGCGGCCGCGAGCAAGAGGCGCGCAGCGAGGAGCAGTCCGTCCTGGGCTCGGGCGATCACGCGTGGACTCCGGTGGTGTGGGGCGAAGGCGGCATCGTCCCCCGCGCCCCTGAAGACCGGGTTAAGCGGCGGTCGCCCTCAACCGGAGACGCCGCCGCGAAACAGCTTTCCGCGCTCGGTCCAAGCCACGACCAGGAGCGCCGCGGCGCCGAGCCCGGCATAGCCGAAGGCGATCGGCAGGGTGGTGCCGTCGAAGCACTGGCCGATCACGAAGCCGCACAGCGCCCCGAGGATCGTGGTGTAGAACCCAAGGAACGACGAGGCCGTGCCGGCGATCGCGCCCAGCGGCTGCAGTGCCAGCGCGTTGAAGTTCGGCATCGCGAAGCTGATCAGGAACTGGTTGGCCGCCAGCACGGCCAGGAACAGGACCAGCGGCGGATGCCCGCGATAGCTGAGCCCGATCGCGACCTGTCCGAGCGCCACCGCGACGAAGGCCGTGAGGCCTGCATGCGACAGCGCCCGCATCCCGAGGCGGCGGACCACCCGCGCGTTGACCAGGGTCGCCGCGCCCATCGCGCCGGCGACCAGGCCGAAGGCCAGGGGGAACAGCGCGCCGAGGTGGTAGAGCCCGGTGTCGAACACCTGCTGGGCCGAGCCGACATAGCCCATGATGCAGCCGGTGAGCAGGCCGAGCGCGGTGGCGTAGCCGATCGCCACGCGGCAGCGGAGCGTCGTGCGCAACGCGTCCCAGGTCGAGGCGAAGGAGAGCGGCCGGCGGTATTCCGGGTGCAGGGTCTCGGGCATGCGCGCCGTGAACCAGACCGCGAGCAGCCCCGCGAGCCCGAGCATCGAGACGAAGACGTAGGTCCAGGAGCCGAGGGCGAGCATGGCCCCGCCGATCGCCGGCGCGATCATCGGCACGATCAGGAACACCATCATGGTGAAGGACATCACGCTCGCCATCTCGCGCCCGGCGAAGCGGTCGCGCACGATCGCGGTCGAGAGCACCCGGCCGCCTGCGGCGCCGAGCCCCTGGATCACGCGGGCGGCGAGCAGCCAGCCGAACGACGGCGCGACCATCGCCAGCAGCGTGCCTGCGACGTAGACGGCGAGCGTGCCCAGCAGCACGCGACGCCGCCCGAGCGCGTCGGAGACCGGGCCGTAGACGATCTGCGCCGCGCCGAACCCGATCATGTAGACGTAGATCAGCCATTGCAGGTGGTTCGGGTCGCTGACCCCGAATCTGTCCTGGATCGCCGGGAAGGCCGGCAGCAGGTTGTCGATCGAGATCGCGGTGACCGCCATCATCAGGGCGATGATCGCCACGAACTCGACGAAGCCCGGCCCGGTCCAGGGACGCTCGCGCGGGATCGCCTGACCGTCGGGAGGGTTGGGCCGGATCGGTGCTGTCACGGGGAACGCCCTCGGCGGCGCGGGGATGCCTTCGACGGGAAGGCGCGCGGGCCGCCTCATCGGGCGAGTTCACGGCGGGGATATGGCCGGCGCGTGCGCGGAACGCCGGGTGGATCCCCCGGCCGGGGCTGGAACGGAAACGGCCGAGCTTCGTTCCACCTGCGACAACGCCCGCATACCCGGAGTTCCCGTGTCGTCGCTCGTCCGCATCCTCCTCGCGATCTTCCTGCCGCCGATCGCCGTCCTCGTGACCAACGGCATCGGCCTGCAGTTCCTGCTAAACATCGTGCTGACGCTGATGTTCGGCCTGCCGGGCATGATCCACGCGCTCTGGCTGATGAACCGCGACCGCCCGCTGCTCTAAAAGTATCGCTCTGCGAACGAAGAGAGCCGCCGGTCCTGCGACCGGCGGCTCTCTTCGTTTCAGGTGCTCGACGGGCGATCAATCCTTGTCGGATTTGTCCGTGCGAAGCGCCGTCGTCACCTTGTGGACCGAGCGCGGCGCGACGTGGGCGATCTTCACGTTGTGGGCCGCCGCCTTCATCGGCTCGGCCACCACCGCGTCTGCGGTGGGCGTGGCCGGGGCCGGCGCGGTCTCCTTGTTGAAGACCTTGCCGAGGAGCTTCTGGTAGGCGCTCGGGTCGTCGTCCGCGCCGGCGACCGCGATGCGGACGGGCTTGGCCTTCTCGGTCGCCTTCTCGGTCACCTTGGCGTCGTCGTCGGCCGGGCCGGGCTGCTTGGCCATCAGCGTCCGGGCCGCGGGCTTCAACGCGCCGGGCTTTCCTGCATCGGACTTACCCGTATCGGACTTACCCGTATCGGACTTACCCGTATCGGACTTGGCCGCATCCGATTTGCCCCCCTTGCCGAGGGCGGCGGCGGCGGCCTTCGTCGGGATCGGCGCCTCGGGGGCGGCGGCGAGCATCACCGGCCGGCCCTTGGCGTCGACCTCGATCTCGCGCGGGCCCGCGGCCAAGCTCTCTGGGCGGCTCACGTCGCCGAGGTTGTGCCGCCCGTAATCTTTGGCGCTGTAGGGCAGCTCGGTCTCGGTGCCGGACAGGTTGGCGAAGGCCGTGCTCTGCTCGGCGCGAAACACCGGGTTGCCGCCGCCGTCGTCGTAGACCACTCGCGTCGCCGGCGTGCCCTTGGCGACGAGCTCTGCGATCTCGTGGTTGTCGTGGGCGCGCTTCTCGGCGACCAGCGGGTCGACCTTGGGCGTGCACGACCCGGCCGCCGCGTCGGCGCCGCCGAACACGTACTTCGTGCCGCAGACCCCGACCTTCGGCTCGTCGCGCAGGGCCTCGAAGTAGTCGGCCCCCTCCTTGAGGTTGCGCCAGAACGGGGCGTTCGGGTCGTTGCGGTACTTGGTCATGTTCGAGGCCGTCATCCGGAACGGATACGACTGGAACTGGAAGGCGCGCTGCCCGCCGGCGAAGGCTTCGCGGGCGACGGCATAGATCTCCGACATCGACGCGTCGGTCATCGCGAAGCACCCGGCCGACGAACAGGTTCCGTGGACCATCAGGTAGTTGCCGGTGCTGCCGTTCGCCCGGTCGTAGGCGTTTGGGAATCCGGTGTCGAAGGACAGGTAGTAGGACGAGTTCGGGTTCATCTGGGCGGGGGTGATCGTGTAGAACCCCTCGGGCGCCTGGCGGTCGCCCTGCTTGCGCTTGGGCCCGAGCTGGCCCGACCAGCGGCAGATCGGATAGGTTTTCAGGAGCGCGTAGCGGCCGTCGGTGCCGCGCTTCCACACCTCCATCTCCGCTTCCTTCTTGTAGGCGCGGATCAGGATCGGATCGCCCTGCTGCATGCCCTTGGTCTGCATCAGGGACAGGGTCTGCGGCGGGATCGGCGTCAGCGAGCGCGTCGAGGCGCCGTTGATCATCCCGTCCTGGCAGCCGCCGAGGGTCACGGCGGCCGCGACGACGACGGGCGCGAGCAAACGGGACGCGCGATCGAGACTTGCAACGGCGAACCGGCGCACAGCCATGGGGGAACCTCGTCCTCGAACACACCGCGCGCGGGCCTTGGCGGCAACCGTCGTGCGTCACTCCCCCACTTTCTAGCTTTGGTAAACTTACCCCTCCGTTACCGCAAGGATCGGCGTCCCGCCGCCCTGCCCTGCACGGCCAACGTGGGGATCACGGGGATGGCGGCACCGGGCGCCGCGACTCCGCCGCGATCACGTCGATGAGGAAGGCGTCGTCTGCAGGCTCGGCGAACCGCAAACCGATTGATGCGGAAGGGGTTTCCACCGCAAGCCAACGCAGGTCCGGCCGCGTCGCCTCGCCGGTGACGACGCGGCGTTCGCACGCCCCCGGCAGGTGTTGCAAAAACGTTAAATGGTTCCGTGACTCTGACTGTGCCAAAGCGTCGCAGATGGATTGTACTACGTCCATCGGGGTGTGGAGGTGCGTCAGCAGCCAGAATCGGTTCTCGGCGGCGGGGTTCGCCAAAGCGATCCGCAGGCGTCGGACGCCGTCGGCAAGGAAGCGGTAGTCGGCGTCGTCGGCGGCCGGGTCGTGGTGGTTGAACACGCATTCGAGGCCGTGGCGCTCGCGGTACAGCCTATGGCGTCCGCGCCAGATGCCCTCGCCTTGCCGCTCGGCCAGGGGGATCGTCTCGAGCTGGGTCCTATCGAGGAGGTCGGCGAAGTCGTCGGCGAGGCAGTCGCGGACCATTCCCGGCATGGTGAAGATCCAGTCGAACGGCCCCGACCAGGTGCGCAGCCCGAGCGTCTTCAGCACATGCGCCATCTGGCAGTGGGCGCCGAGCGAGACGTGGTTGACGAGGCCGGGCTCGCGCTCGCTGGCGAGCAGACCGCCGAGCCTGCGTCCAAGCCCGCGCAGGAAGCCGGTGCCGTAGGGGCCGTCGGGTTCCTGACCGCTCACAGGCGCCGGCCGATCTCGAGGAACTTGCGGGCGCGCCGGTCGCGGATTTCGTCGGCGCCGACCCCGTCGAACTCGGCGAGCGCGCCGGCCAGGGC
>NZ_VRUX01000284.1:0-5342 GCF_008039885.1 Methylobacterium sp. WL103 | reverse complement strand
CCCGCCGGCAGCGGCGGCGGCAACGGCACCACCGGCAGCGGCGCAGCTCCCAGCGGCAAGTGATCGGCGACAAGTGATCGGCGACAAGTGATCGCCGGACGATCGGACTGACGCGATCGCCCTGAGGCGGTCGCGTCGAGGCGGAGCGGGCCGGGCGGCCCGCTCCGCCTTTTTCCGCTCGAAGGCCGACGGTCACCCGCCCTGCAGCGATTCCGCGAAATCCTCCGGCACCTCGCCGAACTGCCCGAGGATCGTCACGCTTTCCAATTCCCCGGTCTCGTCGTCGGCCACCACCTTCAGCGCCGCGGTGCCGGGCATCCGCCCGGCCATGGCCTGCGCCTTCTCAGCGCGCCGCTCTCGGTCGGAGCCACCTCGCGGTCGCCCGGCACCAGGCGCTTGCGCTTGACCACGAAGGTCTGGACCACGAACGTCGTCTTCATACCCATCGCGTGTCCTCGAACCGTGCAGCAAAACCGTCGGTTGGCACGATTGACGCTAGCGCCGTCGATGCGCCACCCTCGCGTGCCCGCTCCTCCTACACGGAACCGTCGATGATCGAGACGCGCCGTCGTCCGCGCCGAACCCTGTCGCGCGTTGCCCTGTCTGGATCGGTCCTCTGCGGGCTGGCCATGTCGGCGGCCTGGACCGGCCAGGCGCAAGCCCGCGACCTGCGCATCGGCCTGGCGGCGGAAGCCACCTCGATGGATCCGCACTTCCACAACCTCGGCCCCAACAACTCGCTGCGGCGCCACATCTTCGAAGGGCTGGTCACCACGGACGCCGCGATGGCGGTGGTGCCGGCCCTCGCCCTGTCCTGGACGGCCGACGACGAGCACACCTGGACGTTCAAGCTCCGCCCGAACGTGACCTTCTCCGACGGCACGCCGTTCACCGCGAACGACGTGATCTACACCTTCTGCCGCATCCCTTTGGTCGAGAACTCGCCCTCCTCCTTCGCCACCTTCGTCCGGCCGTTCGAGGGCGTCACCGCCCCCGACCCGCTGACCGTGGTGATCAAGACCGCGGGGCCCCTGCCGCTCCTGCCGACCAACATCACCGCGCTCGGCATGCTCAGCGCCAAGGCGTCGGGCGCCCCCGGCCCGGTCGCGTTCGCCAAGGGCGGATGCATCGGGATGGGCACCCCGCCGAAATCCACCGATTTCGGCAACCCCAAGGTCGCGGTCGGCACCGGCCCCTACGCGCTCAAGGAGTACGTGCGCGGCACGCAGGTGGTGCTTTCCAAGAACCCGACCTACTGGGGCGCGGCCCCCGCCTTCGACACGGTGACGATGAAGCCGATCGTCTCGACCGGCCCGCGCGTGGCGGCGCTGCTCGCCGGCGACGCCGACCTGATCGAGAACCCGGCGATCCAGGACCTGCCGCGGATCGAGGCGGCGGGCTTCACCGTCACCAAGGGCCTGTCGAACCGGATCATCTACATCCACCTCGACCAGTTCGACGGCGCGGGCTGGAAGACGCCGACGATCCGCGGGACCGACAAGAACCCCTTGCTCGACAAGCGCGTGCGCGAGGCGCTCTCCAAGGGCATCGACCGCAAGGCCATCGTCGAGCGCGTGATGGGCGGGGTGGCGCAGGCAGCCGGCGAGCTGCTGCCCTTTCCGCTCTCCGGCACGACCAAGGACTTCCCCGTCGTCCCTTACGATCCGAAGGCGGCAAAGGACCTGCTCGCCCAGGCCGGCTACCCGAACGGCTTCGAGATCACGCTCGGTACGCCGAACGACCGCTACATCAACGACGAGAAGATCGCGCAGGCCGTCGCCCAGATGTGGAGCCGGATCGGCGTGAAGACGAGCCTCGACGCCTCGACCTCCTCGACCTTCTTCACCCGGCGCAACACGTTCTCGTTCTCGGCGTATCTCGCCGGCTGGGGCGCGGATTCCGGCGAGATGTCGAACTCGCTGAACTCGCTGCTGCTGTGCTTCGACCCGGAGACCGGCCGCGGCTTCACCAACCGGGGCCGCTACTGCAACCGCGAGGTCGACCGGCTCACGATCGAGGCGATGCGCACCTTCGACGAAGCCGAACGCTCCGCCCTGCTGCGCCGGGCCTCGGCGCTGGCCATGGCGGACTATCCGCTGATCCCGCTCCACTTCGAGGTGACCCCCTGGGCCACGGTGAAGAGCCTGCGCTACACGCCGCGGATCGACCAGTACACGCTGGCGATGGACGTCGTGGTGGTGAAGTGAGGGGTCGGGCTTCGCGGCCACCGCGCACCCCCTCTCCCCGCCTGCGGGGAGAGGGAATGCGCACCTCGTTCGGCGGCGTGTCCCCATGCTGACCTACCTGATCCAGCGCTTCGGCCAGGCGCTCGTCACCGTCGCGGCGATGGCGACGCTGGTGTTCCTCGGCGTCTACGCCATCGCCGACCCGATCGACATGCTGGCCGCACCCGACGCGACGCCGGACGAGCGCGCCGCCATCGCCGCCCGGCTCGGGCTCGACCGGTCGCTGCCGGTCCAGTTCGGCACCTTCGCCTGGCGCGCCCTGCACGGGGATCTCGGGCGCTCGTTCGTCTACAACGAGTCCGCCCTGTCGGTGATCGTGCAGCGCCTGCCGGCGACCCTGGAGCTGGCGCTCACCGCCCTGGTGCTCGCCGTTGCGGTCGGCCTGCCGCTCGGCCTCTGGGCGGGCCTGCGGCCGAACGCAGCCTCGGGCCGGACGATCATGACCGGCTCGATCCTCGCGTTCTCGCTGCCGAACTTCTGGCAGGGTCTGATGCTGGTGCTGGTCTTCGCGGTGACGCTCGGCTGGTTCCCGGCGGGCGGCCGCGGCGAGACGGTGAACGTGCTCGGCGTCGAGACCGGCCTGCTGACCCTCGACGGCCTGCGCCACCTCGTCCTCCCTGCGGTGAACCTCGCGCTGTTCAAGCTCGCGGTGGTGATTCGGCTGGCGCGCGCCGGCACCCGCGAGGCGATGCTGCAGGACTACGTGCGCTTCGCCCGCGCCAAGGGCCTCTCGCCCGCCCGCATCGTCGGGGTGCACGTGCTGAAGAACATCCTGCTGCCGGTGGTGACGGTGATCGGTCTCGAGTTCGGCTCGATGATCGCCTTCGCCGTCGTCACCGAGACGGTGTTCGCCTGGCCCGGCATCGGAAAGCTTTTGATCGACTCGATCAACCGCCTCGATCGCCCGGTGATCGTCGCCTACCTGATGCTGACGGTTTGCCTGTTCGTGCTCATCAACCTGATCGT
Organism: Methylobacterium sp. WL103; assembly: GCF_008039885.1. Classification (NCBI taxonomy): domain Bacteria; kingdom Pseudomonadati; phylum Pseudomonadota; class Alphaproteobacteria; order Hyphomicrobiales; family Methylobacteriaceae; genus Methylobacterium; species Methylobacterium sp. WL103. The sequence goes on along the minus strand of NZ_VRUX01000284.1, from coordinate 2,130 downwards.
GGACCTGATCTATGCCGGCCTCGATCCGCGCGTCCGCCTGTCGGAGGCCGCGTGAGCCGTCCCGAGATCCTACCTTCCGAAGGCCTGCCCGCCGACGGCCCGCCCGCCGCGTCGGCTCGGGTCGAGGCGGCCGAGCCGGTGTGGCGCGCCCACTTCCGCGTCTTCTTCCGCAGCCCCGGGGCGGCTTTGGGCTTCGCGATCCTGGTGCTGACGATCCTGGCCGCGTGCCTCGCCCCCTGGATCACCCCGCAGGACCCCTACGACCTCGCCAACCTCGACGTGATGGACGGCACCCTGCCCCCCGGCAGCCGCAGCGTTTCCGGCCTGCTCTACGTGCTCGGCACCGACGCGCAGGGGCGCGACATGCTCTCGGCCATCGTCTACGGCCTGCGCGTCTCCCTCGTCGTCGGCCTCTCGGCGACCCTGGTCGCCGCGACGCTGGGCTCGGCGGTCGGCGTGCTCGCGGCCAACGCCGGCGGCCGGGTCGACGCCGTGCTGATGCGGCTGGCCGACCTCCAGCTTTCGTTCCCGGCGATCCTGATCGCGCTGGTGCTGCTCGCCGCCTTCGGCCGCGGGGTCGACAAGGTCGTGATCGCCCTCATCGCCGTGCAATGGGCCTACTACGCCCGCGCCATCCGGGCGACCGCCCTGGTCGAGCGCCGCCGCGAGTACATGGAGGCCGCCCGCGCCCTCGCCCTGCCCCGGCGCAGCCTGATCGTCCGCCACCTGCTGCCGAACTGCCTGCCCCCGGTGATCGTCGTCGCGACCATGCAGGTGGCCCACGCCATCGCGCTGGAGGCGACGCTGTCCTTCCTCGGCGTCGGCGTGCCGGTGACCGAGCCTTCCCTCGGGCTGCTGATCAAGAACGGCTACGACTACCTGCTCTCGGGCAAGTACTGGATCTCGACCTTCCCCGGCCTGGCGCTGGTGGCCGTCATCGTCGCGATCAACCTCGTCGGCGACCGGCTGCGCGACGTGCTGAACCCGAGGTTTTCGGATTGATGGCGTTCGGGACGTCGTGGAGCGAAAGGCTCGCAGCTCCAGCCTCCGCCTTCCCGGACGACCTAAGCGCAGCGGAGGGACGATCCGGGACCCAGCACAGGAATGGGCGAAGCGCCGCGTATTTCCCGGTGCTCCAGGGCGCAGGAGCTGCTTCGCGGCGCTCGTCGTGCTGGATCCCGGATCGCCTTCCGCTCACGCTGCTGGCGTCCGGGAAAACGGCAGCGCTCCGTGCCGCCGGGCGGCGCATGTCATGACCGCCCCCGTCCTCGCCCTCGAAAACCTCAGCGTCGGCTTCCGGGCCGGCGGGCGCGAGCACGTCGCCGTGGACCGGGTGAGCCTCACCGTGAACCGGGGCGAGGTGCTGGGGCTCGTCGGCGAGTCCGGTTCGGGCAAATCGGTGACCGGGCTCGCGCTGATGGGGCTGATCGAGGCGCCCGGCCGAGTGTCCGGCGGAAAGATCCTGTTCGAGGGCCGCGACATCGCCGGCCTGCCGGAAGCGGAGCTCCGCCCGTTGCGCGGCAAGCGCATGGCGATGATCTTCCAGGACCCGATGACCACCCTGAACCCGGTGCTGCGGGTCGAGACCCAGGTCGTCGAGGCGATCCGCGCGCACGAGCGCGTCGGGGTGGCCGCCGCCCGGGCGCGGGCACGCGAGGCGCTGGTCAAGGTCGGGATTCCGGCGCCCGACGAACGCCTGCGCGCCTACCCGCACCAGCTCTCGGGCGGCATGCGCCAGCGCATCGCCATCGCCATCGCGCTGCTGCACGCGCCGGCCCTCCTCATCGCCGACGAGCCGACCACGGCCCTCGACGTGACGATCCAGGCGCAGATCCTGGCCGAGGCGCAGGCGCTCTGCGCCGAGATGGGCACGGCGCTCATCTGGATCACCCACGACCTCGCGGTGGTGGCCGGCCTCGCCGACCGGCTCTGCGTGATGTACGCCGGCCGCATCGTCGAGGGCGGGCCGGTGGCCGACGTGATCGAGGCGCCGCTCCATCCCTACACCGCCGGACTGATCGGCTCCGCCCCGAGCCGCAACGCGCGCGGCGTGCCGCTGACGCAGATCCCCGGCATGGCGCCCTCGCTCGTCGACCGCCCCCCGGGCTGCGCCTTCGCGCCGCGCTGCCC
>NZ_VRUX01000283.1:0-5344 GCF_008039885.1 Methylobacterium sp. WL103 | reverse complement strand
CCCCGGCACGGCGCGGGCAAGCGCGAGGGCTTCCGCCTCGGCTGGGGCAGCTGGCTGGTGATCGAGATCCTCGTCATCGCCATCGCCGCCGCCGCGTTCCTGGCCTGGCCGCCGACCTCCGCCTGCCGCGAGCAGGAGGCGAAGCTCGGCTTCTATGCCGGCGACACCCTCGGCAAATGCATCCGCCGCGGCATCGCCGCCCGCATCGACGACGCCGACCAGCGCCTCAAGATGCTGTTGCGCGGCTCGGGACGGTGACTCAGTCGCGAAACATCCAGCCCCGACGAAACAAGGCGCGCCTCTTGGCAGAGGTGCGCCCTGGAAGTTGGTTCCGGTCTCGTGAAGGAACGGAATTTCGATACGGCGTCGGGCCTGCGCGGACAAGGTCTGGTCGGCGGTATACCAGAGTTGTGGCCGTGTCGTCGGATGGTCACATGGGTTAAGCTTCGCCGCCGGAATCGACCGACCGGTTGCGTCGAGGAGACCACACATGGCGTCCATCGCGGAAGTCGCGGCGACGATGCGCGACGTCGTCACGCCGGGGATGAAGCCGAAGGAGATCCGCGCCGCGATCCGGGAGAAGCACCCGGAGGCAAGCAAGAAGGAGATCGTCCGCGCCGCCTTCTACGCCCTGGCCGAGGCTCCGGCGGGCGCGTTGGCGGACCTGCACGGCTTCGCCCTGTCCGAGCGCGGCGCCACGATTCGGTTCAGGCGGGTGCGCGCCCGCTCCGCGTCGGTGAGCGGGCGCGGTGCGGCGCCGTCGGTGGGGTGGGCGTACATGGTCGGCTCGTTCAGAAGAGGGCGCATGGGGGCTCGGTGTCGTGGCTAAACCGGCCGCGGACCGAAATCAGTTCATCGCCCGGCGCAGGGCGGCGAGGTCGGTGGGGAGCGACAGGGCGCCGTTCAGGATCTCGCCGCGGGCGCAGGCGCCGGCCTTGAACAGCTGGCCGAGGCCGGCGCCGGCGCGCGACCCGCAATCGGTCACGAGGTAGCTCGCGGCGAACAGCGCCATCGGGGCGAGGAACAGCGCGAGCTTGAGGAGCGAGAACGCCCGCCCGAACACGCCCCGGCGTCGCGGCCGCGGCTCGTCCCAATCCGCGTCGCGCGCGTACCGCTCGTCATCCTGGTGCATGGCCGGACCGATCTCCCGGGGCGCCTTCGATGGACCGCATGACCGGCCGCAGCGTGAGAATGCCGTCCCGACTTGAACATCTCGCTAAGCGACGTGCTTAACGGCGGCGCACGCCCCCGGCCCTGCCGTCGCCCAAACCTTGGCGAAGCAATTGCAAAGGCCTAAGCCGCGGGGTGGGATCGGGCCGGCCGCGCGAGTCGTCCGCGGGCGGACATCCGCGCCGCCGCATCAAACCGGGAGCAGCCCTTGGCCACCATCATTCCCGTCGCCTCCTTCGACTACGTCGTGTTCGGCGCGACCGGCGACCTCACCACCCGCAAGCTGCTGCCGGCCCTGTACCACCGCTACAAGGACGGCCAGATCCCGCCGACCTCCCGGATCATCGGCGCCTCGCGCTCGGAACTTGCGGTCGAGGCGTTTCGCGCCCGCACGCGGGACGCGCTGAAGCGCTTCGTGGCGGCCGACGACCTCGACGAGGCGACGCTCGCCGCCTTCCTCGACCACCTCGACTACGTGGCGGTGGACGGGGCCGGCGACGACGGCTGGCCCGACCTCGTGGCCAAGCTCGACGAGCGGCCCGACCAGGTGCGCCCGTTCTACCTCGCGACCTCGCCCGACCTCTACGGCTCGATCTGCCGGAACCTCGCCAAGTTCGGCCTCGTCGGCGAGAAGTCCCGCGTCGTTCTGGAGAAGCCGATCGGCAAGGACCTCAAGTCGGCCCGCGCGATCAACGACGCGGTCGGCGAGGTGTTTCCGGAAGAGCAGATCTTCCGGATCGACCACTACCTCGGCAAGGAGACGGTGCAGAACCTGCTGGCGCTCCGCTTCGCCAACACGATCTTCGACCGGCTTTGGACGGCGGACGTGATCGACCACGTCCAGATCACGGTGGCCGAGACCGTCGGCGTCGAGGGCCGGGCCGGCTACTACGACACGTCGGGGGCGCTGCGCGACATGCTGCAGAACCACATCCTGCAGCTCCTGTGCCTGACCGCGATGGAGAGCCCGCTCAACCTCGATGCCAACTCGGTGCGCGACGAGAAGCTCAAGGTGCTGCGCGCCCTGAAACCGATCACGGCCGGCGACGTGCAGCAGGTGACGGTGCGTGGCCAGTACGTGCAGGGCGCCGTCGACGGCAAGCCGGTGGAGGGCTACCTCAACGAGCTCGGGCACGACAGCCGCACCGAGACCTTCGTGGCCTGCAAGGTCGAGGTTCAGTCGTGGCGCTGGGCCGGCGTGCCGTTCTACCTGCGCACCGGCAAGCGCCTGCCGCAGAAGCTCTCCGAGATCGTGGTGCAGTTCCGCGCCGCGCCGTTCTCGATCTTTCCCGAGGAGTCGTTCGGGCGCGAGCCGAACCGCCTCGTCATCCGCCTGCAGCCGCAGGAGGGGATGAAGCTCGAGGTGATGACCAAGGATCCCGGCCCCGGCGGCATGCGCCTCCGGCCGACCAACCTCGACATCTCCTTCGAGGAGACCTTCAAGCAGCGCTACCCGGACGCCTACGAGCGCCTGCTGATGGACGTGGTGCGCGGCAACGCCACCCTGTTCATGCGCCGCGACGAGGTCGAGGTCGCCTGGGCCTGGGCCGACAGCCTGCTCAAGGCCTGGGCCGACCGCCGGGAACCGCCGCGCGCCTACCCCGCCGGCAGCTGGGGCCCCACCGCCGCCATCGCCCTGATCGAGCGCGACGGGCGGACCTGGCATGAGGAGCTTCGATGACCTCGTTCGCACGCTGTCTGGCAGGCCTCGCGCTCCTCGCGACGCCGGCGCTCGCCGAAGGCCCCGGCACCGGGCAGGACTACGCCCCGAGCGGATCGCCGGGCGGCGCGCGGCCCGACACCCGGGCGCTGACCTGCGCGGACGCCGCCGCCCTCGTCGCCCGCGCCGGCGCCGTGGTGATGACCACCGGCGCGATGACCTACGAGCGGATCGTCCGCGACGGCGGCTTCTGCACCATCGAGCTGACGGCGCGGCCGGCCTTCGAGGCCACCCGTGACGTGCGGATGTGCTTCGTCGGATACCGGTGCGTCGAGCGCATGCAAGAGGGTCGAGACGGGCCGTGACGGGATCGACTGGCCTCAGGCTGCGGGGACGCCGATCAGCTCGGCCTGAAGGTCGCCGAGATAGGCGCTGAGCCGGGCGGTGATCGCCGGGTCGGCGCATTGGACCCAGAGCGGCACCGGCAGGGCGGCGCGCGGGCAGCGCAGGATGATCCGCTCGGCCGAGAGGGCGGCCTGCCGCTCGGTCGCCGCCGCCAGGAGCTTCGAGCCCGCGGGCGTCCCGATCATGATGGCGATGCTCGTCATGCCGGGCCAACCCGCGAGCGCGCCGTCCGTTGCCTGCGTGCGGGTGGCCGGGACGGCGTGTCGCGTGCGCTATCCCGCCCGTCGGGCGTACCCTATCTTGGCCGCGGCCCGCGGGAGACGGAGGCCCGGGCAAATGGGGGTTGGAACGCCGTGCGACGCCTCCTGAAGTTCCTGCACACGATGGGCGCGATCGGCCTGATGGGGGCGGCGGCCTGCCTGCTGGTGCTGTTCGTGTTCGTACCGCCCACCGCCGACCGGGCCGGATACGCGCTGATGCGCGGGGCGATGGGTGCGGTCGCCACCTGGATCTTCCTGCCCTCGCTCGCGCTCACCCTGCTGTCCGGCCTGCTGGCCCTGGCGCAGCGCGCCTTTCACCGGGCGGTCTGGGCCTGGGCCAAGCTCGCCACCGGCGTGCTGATGTTCGAGGGCGGGCTCGTCTACGTGCAGGGGCCGATGCGGCAGGAGGCCGAGTTGAGCGCCGAGGCGCTGGCCGGCCGCCTCGATCCCGGCCTGCTCGCCCAATCCCTCGGGCCGGAGCGCAACACCCTGTGGCTGCTGCTGTTCGTCGCCACCGCCAACGTCGTCCTCGGCGTCTGGCGCCCGCGGCTGATGCGGCGGGTCGTGACGGCCTCCCGCTCGGCGGGATGACGCTGCGCGGGCTTGTGATGACGCTGCGCGGGCTCGCGACGGGGAACGGATGCACCGGAGATCCGTTGCGCACGAGCGAAATCCGGAGGCCCCCATGGTCGCGATGCCCGTCCGCTACAGCCCCGACCTCGAGCAGGTGACGCCCGACGAGGGACAGACCATCGAGCGGCTGAACCAGACCTTCGACACCATCCTGACGCGGGTCGCCGACGATTCGGGACACGCGGTGCGCTCCGTCCACGCCAAGTCGCACGGCATCCTCGAAGGCGTGCTGACGATCGACGCGAACCTGGCCCCGGAGCTGGCGCAGGGCCTGTTCGCCACGCCCGGCACGCACCCGGTCTACATGCGGCTCTCGACCAACGCCGGCGACATCCTGCCCGACGCCGTGTCGCTGCCGCGCGGTCTCGCCCTGAAGGTGCTCGACGTGCCCGGCGAGCGCCTGCCCGGCGCCGAGGGGACGACGCAGAACTTCATCTTCGTCAACGGCAAGGTGTTCCAGGCGCCGAACGCCGAGAAGTTCTTGGGCAGCCTCAAGCTGCTCGCGGGCACCACCGACCGGGCCGAAGGCCTGAAGGTCGCCGCCTCCACCGTGCTGCGCGGGGTGAACAAGGCGCTGCACGCGGTCGGCATCGACAGCACCACCGTGGGCGCCCTCGGTGGCGCGCCGAACGTCGACCCGCTCGGCGAGACCTATTACAGCGTCACCCCGTTCCGGTACGGCGACCATGTCGCCAAGTTCTCGATCGCCCCCGTCGCCCCGGCGTTGACCGCGCTCACCGGCACCGAGATCGACGCCTCCGGCCGGCCGAATGCGATCCGCGAGACCGTCAGCGCCGAGATGCAGGGCATCGAGGGGGTGTGGGAGTTCAGGGTGCAGCTCTGCCGCGATCGCGAGCGCCAGCCGGTCGAGGACCCGACGGTCGAATGGGACGAGGCGGAGGCGCCGTTCCAGCGGGTCGGGCTGATCACCGTCCGCCCGCAGGACAGCTGGGAGCCGGGCCGGGTCCAGGCGGTGGACGAGCAGATGCGCTTCAGCGTCTGGACCGGGCTCGCCGCGCACCGTCCGCTCGGCAACATCAACCGGGCGCGCAACGCGCCCTACAAGCACTCGGCCGAGTTCCGCGAGCGCTTCAACGGTTGCCCGATCCACGAACCGTCGGCCTGAGCGCCGCGAGAGGGCGCCCGGGGCGTTTCATCGACGAGCCGGAGCGGGGCTCACGCCGCGTCGGCGGCCGCGACCCGGACCGGCTCGCGC
>NZ_VRUX01000282.1:0-5354 GCF_008039885.1 Methylobacterium sp. WL103 | reverse complement strand
GCTCTCCGACCACCCGCTCCAGGTCGGCGAAGCCGCCGAGCACGGTCACGTCGCGCATGGTCTGCCCGGCCTCGTCGGCGCGCGGCGAGAGGATGCCGCGCGGGGCGAGCTTGCGCACCGAGCCGGATTCGATGGCGCGCAGCAGGGTCTCGATGTCGGCGCCGCGCCCGAGCAGCAGGGTCGGCACCGTAGCGGACCGGGCGCTCGACTGCTTGGAGCGGGCGTATTTCAGGTAGCGGAACGCGAGCCGCGTGCCGCCGAGCAGGAAGATCTGCAGCACCCAGTACAGGACGATGGCGATCTTGCCGAAGAAGTAGAACCCGTACAGGTCCGACGAGACCAGCACGTAGTCGAGCACCAGCAGCCCGAAGGCGAGCACGCTCGCGGCTCGGACGATGCCCGCGAGGTCGGGCAGCGAGGCGAAGCGCCACTTGGTGCGGTAGAGCCGAAATTGCCGGTAGACGAGGCCGGCCACGACGAGGAACGGCGGCAGCAGGACCGGGAGCGCGTGAAGGCGCTCGGCGAGGGCGTCGCCGGTGAAGCGGAACACGAAGGTGAGGACCACGGCCAGCGCGGTCGCCACGAGGTCGTGGACCACCATCACCGCGGTCTTGTAGGTACGCTGCTGCATGATGTTCCGCGGCGGTATCGGCTCCGCCTCGGGCGGTGTCAACGCGGGCGTCAGGCCCCCGGGCGCACCGCCCGCGCCACCGCGTCGTCGGCCTGGTCGATGTCGGGTGCGTCGATCCGCCGGTAGCGCGCCTGGATCAGGCCGAAGGCGCCGAACGCCACGTGGCCAGCCGCCACGATCGCCAGCAGGACGCGGCCGTAGGGCTGGGCGCGCAGCGCCTGGAACGCCCCCGACAGGCCCTTCACCTCCGAGGAGGCCTGGTACCAGGCCGCGACGACGACGAAGCCGCCGATGATCAGGAACGCGATGCCGCGGGCGGCGTAGCCGAACCGGCCGACCGGCTCAGCCCAGGCCTGCCGCGCCGCGTCGAGGGCGAGCCGTTCGGTGACGTCGCCCCGCGCCGCTTTCACCAGGAAGCCGACGCCGCCCCCGACGACGCCGAGGCCGATCAGCGCCACCGCGACCCGGCCATAGGGTTTCGCCAGCAGCCAGGCGGTCCAGTCCTGCAGGCCATCGCCGTCCGATTGCAGCCCGAGACCGAGGGCGAGGCTCGCCGCGGTCAAGCCGAGGCCGGCGTAGATGCCGGCGCTGATCAGGTGAGCGCCCCGCACCGCGAGACCCTTGGGGGAAGTGCCGCGCCGGTCGGCGTCGGTCACGGCCTCGACCAGCCGCCAGGCGGCGAAGCCCCAGAGCCCAAGCGCGATCAGGCCGACGATCCAGGGGCCGAGCGGGCCGAGCAGCACGAAGCGCAGCGCACCCGCACTGTCGCCGGCCTTGCCGCCGGCGCCGACGGCCGCGAGCACCGCCAGCACGCCGACGACGCAGTAGACGGCGCCGCGGGCGCAGAAGCCGAAGCGGGCCAGGCGCTCGATCGTGTTGCGCCCCGCAAAGCGGGTGGACGAGCGACCGGAAGGGCCGCTCACGCCGGATCGCGCTGCGGCTTCCCGGACAAAGCCACGTAGAACCCGAGGCCGTCGCCGGCCGGCAGCGTCTGCAGGCGGTCGACCAAGCCGCGGCGCTTGGCGTCCAGCAGCAGGCGTCCGGCCGGCTGGAACAGCGTCTCCCCGCCCCCCTCGGGCGGCGGGTCGAGGCGGATCGCCACGGTCTTGCCCTTGGCGAAGCGGCTGCGTTCCAGCATCTCGTTGAGCGACGCCTCCGCCGTGGCCCGGTTGGCGCCGCGCAGGTCCATCACCGATTCCGCATCGGTGAGGCCGAGGCCGCCGCGCAGCTTGTCGGCGTAGAAGTCTTCGAAATGGGGCAAGGGCGACGACCTGCTGGGAGTTTGTCAAAGTACTGGCGAACGCGGTGGATGCCGGCTCGCGCGAGGAGGATGCTCTAGAACGACAGACCGGCGAAGACGGTTGCGACGAGCAGGGCGCCGCCGAACTCGGGCAGCTCGATCGCGCCGTCGAGGCCGAGTGCCTGCTTGCGCCAGGCGTTTCCCTCCTGGCGCCGCCAGACCTCCACCCGCGGTTCGTCCTGGTACACGATCAGGAAGACCTGAAGGCTTTCGACGGCGCGGTAGAAGTCGGTCTTGCGGCCGCGGTCGGCGCTCATGGTCGAGGGCGACAGCACCTCGGCGACGAGGACGGGATCGGAGGCGTAGCCGTCCGGGAGGATCGGACCGCAACGCACCACCACGTCGGGGATCGGCGCGATGTCGTCCATGTGCCGGCTCACGATGGCGATGCCGGGGACGACGCGGCAGCCCTTCGGCTCCACGAGTTCGGCGAGCCTTCGTGACAAGGTGAAAACGATGGTCTGGTGCCGCTCGCTCGGCGGCGACATCAGGACCGGCTCGCCGTCGAGCAGTTCCCAGCGCTCGTCGTCCGGGCGGCCGGCGACCCAGTCCTGGTACTCGGCGACGCCCATGCGGTCGTCCCGCTTTGCCGCGACTGCCATGCGAGCCTCCGAACCACGTAGGCGAGAATGTCACGAGATGGGTCGGCGCGCGACCGACGTCATCCGCAAACGATCAGAATTCCACCCGGGCATAGATGTCGGAGACCGCGAGCGTGCCGCCGAGTTCGGGAAGGTCGACGGCCTCGCCCTGGCCGAGCATCCGCATCGCCCAGCCGGCGTCCCGCTGCCAGACCTCCACGCGATGCGCGTCCAGGTAGACGATCAGAAACGTCCGGATCGATGCGACCGTCCGGAAGAAGTCGGTCTTGCGGCCTCGATCCATGCTCATCGTTTACGGCGAGAGCACCTCCGCGACGACGAGCGGGTCCCGCGTGTAGCCGTCCCGCGGCAGCGGCCCGCACTGCACGACGATGTCGGGAATCGGCGCGAAGTCGTCCATTGCATCGCTCAGCACTGCGAGGCCGGGGAGGGCGTGCGCGTCCCTGCGTTCGGCGAGGTCGTCGAGGCGTCGGGCAACAGCCATCGCGGCCTCCTCCGGTGAGGCCGCGATGGTAGCATTCCGGGGGGCGTCCGCAACGATCGCGGACGGCCGGCTTCAGCCGCGCACGAGCACGTTGCGGAACTGCCAGGGGTCGCTCGCGTCGATGTCCTCCGGGAACAGGCCGGGGCGGCCGGCGAGCGGGGTCCAGTCGGTGTAGACGCCGACGACGGGCCCGAGATACGGGGTCTGGACCTCGAGGCAGCGGCGGAAGTCCATCTCGTCGGCCTCGACGATGCCGGCCTCCGGGTTCTCCAGCGCCCAGACCATGCCGGCGAGCACGGCCGAGGTCACCTGCAGGCCGGTGGCGTTCTGGTAGGGTGCGATCCGGCGGGTCTCCTCGATGGAGAGCTGCGAGCCGTACCAGTAGGCGTTCTTCTTGTGGCCGTAGAGCAGCACGCCGAGCTCGTCGATGCCGTCCTCGATCTCGTCCTCGTCGAGGATGTGGTGCTTCTCCTGCACCTTGCCGGCGTTGCCGAACATCTCGTGGAGCGAGAGCACGGCGTCGTTGGCCGGGTGGTAGGCGTAGTGGCAGGTCGGGCGGTAGGCGGCCCGATCGCCCTCGCGGACCGTGTAGTAGTCCGAGATCGAGATCGCCTCGTTGTGGGTGACGAGGAAGCCGAACTGCGACTGCGCCGTCGGCGTCCACGAGCGCACGCGGGTGTCGGCGCCGGGCTGGAGCAGGTAGATGGCGCAGCGCGAGCCCTTCTCCTGCTCGCGCGCGTTCGCGGGCATCCAGGTCTCGTGCGTGCCCCAGCCGAGCTCGGCCGGCTGGTTGCCCTCGGAGACGAAGCCCTCGACCGACCAGGTGTTGACGAACACGCCCTGCGGCTTGGGGTGCTTGGCGCGCTGCGTGTCGCGCTCGGCGATGTGCACGCCCTTGACGCCGACCTCGCGCATCAGCGCGGCCCATTCCTCACGGGACTTCGGCTCGGGGGTCGTGACGCCGGTATCCTTCGCAATGTTGAGCACCGCCTGCTTCACGAACCACGACACCATGCCGGGGTTGGCGCCGCAGCACGAGACCGCGGTGGTGCCGCCGGGGCTGGCGGCGCGGGCGTCGAGGATGTCCTGGCGCAGGGCGTAGTTGGTGCGGTCGCCCTGGCTCTTGTCCTTGTCGAAGTAGAAGCCCGGCCACGGCTCGGCGACGGTGTCGATGTAGAGGGCGCCGAGCTCGCGGCACAGCTCCAGGATCGCCCGCGACGAGGTGTCGACCGACAGGTTCACGCAGAACCCCTGGCCGCCGCCCTCGGTGAGGAGCGGGGTGAGCACGTCGCGGTAATTCTCGCGGGTGAGGGCCACCGTCTCGAAGCGCAGGCCGTGCTTGTCGGCGAGCGCGCGATGCGAATCGGCGGGGTCGATCACGGTGAAGCGGGCGTGGTCGTATTCGAAGTGGCGCTCGATGAGGGGCAGCGTGCCGCGGCCGATCGATCCGAACCCGATCATCACGATGGGCCCGCTGATGCGGCCGTGGACGGGTGCCTTGTTCGAACCTGGCTTCGGCGTATCGGTCATGGCGGGGGCGGTCCTTCGGATGTGCGCGGCGCGCAGAGGCGGCTCGGGTTAGGCGGCCGATGTGACGATGGGGCGACAGGCCGGGCCCGTCCGCGAATGCGACGTCCCCTCAGGCCGCCCGGCGGCGCTGCCGTTCCGGGCTCTCGGCCGTCGCAGGGCGCCGCGTGGATGCCGGACCTAGTGCCGCCTCATGCCACAAGGGTCAACCGCACGGCGCCCGCGCGAACCGCAGAGGTGTTGACGAAGTGTTGCGCATGCGACCTCTGCATGCGAGACCTTCGAACCGGTGCGTTGCGTGCACCGCACAACGATCGCATGCTGCATCGCAAGATCGATCGAAGACCCGTCCCGGGTCGCAGGTCGCACGGAGCCGCCCATGCTGTCCGTCCTCACCGCGCACGTCCCGGCCCCCGCCGACGAGCCCCAGGATCGCGATCCCGGTTTCCTGACCCTCGCCTTCACGGTGGTCCGCGTCCTCCGTCGCGAAGGCCGCAATGCGTTCGAGCGTCGCTGCGCCCGCGCCGCCGAGACGCTTCCGCACGCCTGATCCGACCGCCGCGCCGGAAAATCCGGCGGCGCCGGATTGCGCCGCCCCGCCCCGGGCTTTAGGCGCCTTCCTCGAAGCCATGTCGGCCGAGGGGGCCTAGTCTCGCATGTCGCCGATCCGCGCATCTCGCCATTCTGCGCGCTTCGCCGCGCTCCTCGCGGCCTCCCTGATCGCGGTGTCCGTGGGCGCCGTCCCGTCCGCCGCGCAGGAAGAGGCGCCGGACGCCGCGCCTGCAGCGCCCCCCAAGGTCAAGCCGAAGC
>NZ_VRUX01000281.1:0-5361 GCF_008039885.1 Methylobacterium sp. WL103 | reverse complement strand
CGCGTGGTACTGCGTCGGCCAGGCCTCGGGGCTGACGGGCAAGGCGCTGCGCGCGGTCGAGCTGAACGGCGAGCAGATCGTGATCGGGCGCGACGCGTCGGGCGCGCCCTTCGCGCTCCGCGACCGCTGCCCCCACCGCGGCATGGCGCTGTCCAAGGGCGGCTTCGACGGCGCCGAGCTGGTCTGCCCGTTCCACGGCTGGCGCTTCTCCACCGAAGGCCGCTGCCGCGACGTGCCGACGCTCTCCGAGCACGACGCGGCCGACTTCTCGAAGATCGTGGTGCAGCGCTTCCCCGTGGTCGAGAGCGCCGGCTTCGTCTGGGTCAACCCGAACCTCGGGGCGCCGGGCGAGACCGCTTCCCTGCCGGCCCTCGACTTCGACCCCGTCGGCTCCCTCGTGGTCGAGCTCGTGGTCGAGGCCTCGTTCGACCTGACGACGCTGAGCCTCGTCGATCCCGGCCACGTCGCCTTCGTCCACGATTCCTGGTGGTTCCGGCCGTCGAAAGAACTGCGCGAGAAGAAGAAGACCTTCCGGCCGGTGCCGCACGGCTTCGTCATGTCGAGCCACGCCACGACGACGAGCTCGCCGGTCTACCGCCTGCTCGGCGGGGTGCCCGACGTCGAGATCGAGTTCCGCCTCCCCGGCGTGCGCCTGGAGCGGATCACGGCGGGGCCCAAGCGCCTCGCGAACTACACCTTCGCGACGCCGCTGACGGCGAACCGCACGTTGCTGACCAACGCGCTCTACTGGAACATCCCCGGCCTCAACCTGCTGAAGCCCGTCGCCCGCCCGCTGATGCGCCAGTTCCTGACCCAGGACCAGCAGGTGCTCCAGCACGCCCAGGCCGGCCTCGACCGGAAACCCACCATGGTGCTGTTCGGCCAGGGCGACCTGCCCTCGCAATGGTATTTCCGCCTGAAGCGCGAGGCGCTGGAAGCCGCCCGCGCCGGCCGCCCGTTCGAAAACCCACTGGAGACGCGGGAGCTGCGCTGGCGCTCGTGAGGGATGTCGGGGGAGACCCACGGCGTGTTCAAGCCGGGCGGATGCCGGCTCGCGCGAAGAGATTCGACCCCACGACGAGATAGGGCGTCCTCCGTGATCCGGAGGCCCTGGACGATGCTCTCGCGCTCGTCTTCGGGAGCGGGCTCCGCGCCGTGCGGGAAGCGGCCTTCGGCCTGTCGTCGCGAGTCAGACCAAATCCGGTCGATCCCTGCGGGATGGCGGATCCGGGCTTCGCTCAGGCGCCGCCCGGGCTGGCCTGAGACGGGCTCCGCTTCGATCGAGCGGAGGCGGCCGTCTCGGACGTTCCGCCTGCGACCCCTGTCGACGTTCCATGGACCGGGCGGCGGCTTCACGGGCGTCGCAGGGTACGATCCGACGGGTTCACTCCAAACCGTCCTCCTGCGGAACGGTGTCGCCGAACGGCACCGTGAGCACCCGGTCGCCGGCCTCGTCGGTGACCTCGAACGAACACACCATCCAGTCGCGGATCATCGTCAGGCGGTCCTGCGCGATCATCTTCCGGGCGACCGACAGGGCGTGCTCCCGGGCCGCCGCCACGTCGGCGAGCTCGTCACCCTCTTCATCGATCGCCAATCCCGAGACGCCGTCGCGGTGTCGAACGTTGAAGAAGAACCGGGGCATCAGGTACTCTCGATCAGCCGCGCATACTCACGCTCGGGCAGGCCGTAGCCTTCCTCCACAACCGCCTCCATCGCCGGGCGATCCAGGATCGTGATGCGACCTCGCCGCGCACGGATCAGGCCGTGCCCCTCCAGGGCTTGGATGGCCAGGGTGGTGGTGCTGCGCTGCGCGCCCAGCATCGTAGCGAGGAACTCGTGGGTGAGCGCGAGGTCGTCGCCGTCCAAGCGGTCGTGGCACATCAGCAGCCAGCGGGCGAGGCGCACGTCGATGTTGTACGCGGCGTTGACGAAGGCGGTCTGCGCCGTCTGGAGGATCAGGGTCTGGACGTAGCGCAGCAGCAGCTTGCGCAACGATGGGCTCGCGTCGACGGCCGCTTCCAGATCCGCGATGCCGATCGCCAGCATCTCGCCCGCGGACTGGATGAAGTGGTGGAACGGCGTCCGATCCCCGCCGAGCAGTACGGGCGAGGCGCCGACGAGGCCCTCGCGGCCGATCAACCCGACCTCGACCTTGCCGGCGCTTCCGCTGACGATCGAGGAAAAGCCGTTCTCCGGGAAGAACAACGACCGGATCGGCTCGTCGGGCGCGATCACCGTCTGGCGTAGCTCGGCGGTGAAGCGCTGCAGGTGCGGCTGGAGCAGCGCGAAATCGTCGGCAGGCAGGGCCTTCAGCAGGCGGTTGCGGACGGTGGCTTGCTGAGGCTGGGACACGGCGCTCTCTTGCGGGGGAAGGGCAAGAGCACGGTGGTCTCCTAAGCGACTGCGCCCGGAACCACCGGCAGACGACGGACGAAGTATCCGAGCATCTTCGATCTAGTCAAATGTCAGGACTAAGCTTTAAATTATGTGAAACGCAGCTGGACGGTGTGTTGGCTACCACACCAAGAGCAAGAGATATCTATCAAATACGATGGAGCACCGTTTATAAATTAGGTGCTGGAACCATGCGATCGGCAATTGGCTCTGCGGCGCAGTGAACGGGAGCTATGCATGGATCCGATGAGTCAGCAGCCGTCCGTACTGCTCGCGGAACCGGATGCGGTCGTCGCCATGGATCTCAGCGAAGCGCTGGAGACGGCGGGCTACCGCGTGCTCGGCCCCTGCGCGACGACGGCGGACGCCGTGCAGATCCTCGAGCGCGAGCAGCCGACCTTGGCCGTCCTCGACGTGCAGCTGCGGGACGGACCCTGCATCCCCCTGTCGCGCGAGCTGCGCCAGCGGGAGATCCCCTTCCTCGTCCACACCGGCATCCACCGCGACGAGCCGGCGGCCACCAGCTTTCGCAACGCGCCGTGGCTGATCAAGCCCGCCCTGCCTTGGGACGTGGTGACCCTGTTGGACGAACTCGCCCTCTCCAGCGCCGCACCTGTCACCGCCGAGGCGCCGACACCGCTCCGGCTGTCCAAGGCTGCGACCGGCTGGAACAATCCGCTCGTGCGCAAGCTCAAGGGCTTCGCGCCCCTGTCGGAGGCCGACATGGCGGTGCTGGAGCGGATCAGCGCTCCGTCCCGGATCGTCCCGTCGCAGACCGACCTCGTCCGCGAGGGCGACGCGCCGGAGGGCGTGTTCCTGATCCTGGAGGGCATCGCCTGCCGCCACAAGGTGCGGGCGACCGGCGCCCGCCAGATCACCGCCTACCTCGTGCCGGGCGACTTCTGCGACCTCGACGTGGCGTTGCTCGACAAAATGGACCACGCGATCACCACCCTGTCCGCCTGCCGCGTGGTCCGCATCGCACCGGAGACGGTTGCCGAGGTGATGGAGCATCATCCTCAGATCGCGCGTGCGTTCCGGGTGAGTACGCTGGTGGACGAGGCGACGCTGCGCGAGTGGCTGGTCAACGTCGGCAGCCGCTCGGCCTTGGAGAGGCTCGCGCATCTGCTGTGTGAGCTTCGGGTCCGACTCCAGGTGGTGGGACTGGTCGAGAACAACAGCTTCGACCTCCCGCTCACGCAGGAGGTCTTGGCCGACACCACCGGCCTGTCGAACGTGCACCTCAACCGGACGCTGCAGGAACTCCGGCGGCGGGGGCTGATCGAACTCCGCTATCGCCGACTGACCATCCTCGACCTCCCGCGCCTCAAGGCGTTGGCCGAGTTCAAGGCCAACTACCTGCATCTGGGGGAGCGTGTTGCGGCATGACCCTTCAGTTACAGCCTGTGCAGGTCGCCACGGGAAGCGACGACCAGGAAAGCCGGCTCGTCTTCGCCGACGGGTTTCTGGCTGCGATCCTGGTGCAGTTGTCGGAGCAGCATGGGGAGGACGCGGGCAAGTGGTTCCTGGAGGCGGGCTTCGGCCGCGTCGATGATTATCGAGCGCCGATCTTCGCCAGCCTCGACGCGGCGCAAACCTGGATCGAAGCGCGCCTCGCCGGCATCGGCGACATCGGTTCGTAGCGCCGATCGACAGGCCGGATCGGGCCAGCCCGCGCGGCGCCCGAGCGAAGCCCGAATCCGCCATCCCGAAGGGATCGACCGGATCGGGTCTCACACGCCCAGAAGCGTCGTGTGCAGCCGCTTCGTGGAACGGCTTTCAACCCGGCACGGCCGTCGGCTCGCATCCTCGAGACGCCCGGAAGCGGACTTGCGAGGCTCTGCGAGGGGTCGCGAAGCCGCCGTCTCGGCGGCCGAAGCCACCCCTATCGCGCCTTCCCTCGCGTCGCCTCGTCCTTGCACGGGACGATCGCCTTCGGGTCGGGCCGCTCGCCCGCCGCGGGCGCCGTGAACACCGCGAGGTAGCCGACGCCGCCGTCGAGCACCGAAAAACTCGTCTCGCGATATCCCGCGGCCGACAGCTCGCAGCGCAGGAGTTTCGGCGGCGTACCGTGGCGCGACGGGATGTCGTCGGCGTCCACGATCCCGACCCGGCCGCCGGGCTTCATCGCGGCGGCGAGGTTGTGGAGCAGGCCGTAGGGCTGGGTGATCTCGTGGTACATGTGCACCAGGATCGCGGCGTCGACGGAGTCGGCTGCGAGGCGCGGGTCGTGCGGCTCGCCGCGCACCACCGTGACGTTGGTCAGGTCCGCCTTGCGCAGGCGGGCCTCGAGGTCGGCGAGGTAGCGCGGCGTCACGTCCTCGGCGAGCACGCGGCCCTGCGGCCCGACCAGCGGGCTCAGCCGCGTGACGTAGTAGCCGCTGCCGGCGCCGACGTCGGCCACCGTCTCGCCGGGCTTGAAGCCCATCAGGCGGGCGACCTGCCCGAACTCGTCGGCCTTCTCGCGGTCCTTTTCCAGCGCCCATTGCGCCGCCACGATCTCTGCCACCGGCCGGTCGGGTTTCGGGAAGGCCGCGGCCGGCGCGCCGGGGGGCCCGAGGGGTTCGGCGGCCTGCGCCGCGAAGGTCAGGGCGAGGAGGGCGGCGCAAGCGGATCTGATCATCGCAGTCCGAACGCGCGAGGGCGGCACCAAGTGCCGTGGTGTCGGCCGCGGCGTTGACCGCGCAGGCGTCGCGGCGCCATCAAGCGGCCATGACCGCCCCGACCATGACCACCTCGACCATGACGACCCCGACGCCGAACGCGCGCCCCTGGCGGGCGACGATCCTGACGCTCTATCCCGAGATGTTTCCCGGGCCGCTCGGCGCCTCGCTGTCGGGGAGCGCGCTCGCCCGCGGCGACTGGGTCTGCGAGGCCCGCGACATCCGCGAGCACGGGCTCGGCCGCCATCGCAACGTCGACGACAACCCGGCCGGCGGCGGCGCCGGCATGGTGCTGCGCTGC
>NZ_VRUX01000280.1:0-5368 GCF_008039885.1 Methylobacterium sp. WL103 | reverse complement strand
GGGCAGAGGCGCGGCTCGGGGCCGCCGGCCTCACGGTCGCCTGCCGCGGCGGCAGCTTCTTCTCCGATCCCCTGCCGCGGGGCGCCGACGCGATCTCGCTGGTGCGGATCGTCCACGACCACGACGACGCCCGCGTCGCGGTGCTGCTGCGCGCGGCCCACGACGCGCTGCCGTCCGGCGGCACGCTTTTGGTGGCCGAGCCGATGGCTGGGACACCGGGGGCCGAGCCCGTCAGCGACGCGTATTTCGGCTTCTACCTGCTGGCGATGGGCAGCGGCCGCGCCCGCACCGCCGAGGAGTTGTCGGCGATGCTTCGCGCCGCGGGCTTCGCCGAAATCCGAAGTGTGAAGACCCGCCGCCCCCTGCTGACACGCCTGATCGTGGCACGCAGGTCGGCAAAAGTGTAAATTTGACTTGACGCTTTGTATTGTCATTCTAGGATGACTTATCGGCCGACCGAGAGAGTCGGACAGGGATGGAAGAGGCACCGCACATGGACGCGCTCGCCGTCGTTCTCGAAAGACCGGAGGTGTTGGCGCTCGATCGCCTTCCGCTGACCCCGGCCGCAGAGGGCGACGCGGTGGTCGCGGTCACCTGGAGCGGGATCTCCACCGGCACCGAGCGCCTGCTCTGGACCGGACGGATGCCGAGCTTCCCCGGCATGGGCTACCCGCTGGTGCCCGGTTACGAGTCGGTCGGGATCGTCGAGATGGCACCCGAAGGCTCCGGCCTCAGCGTCGGGCAGGCGGTCTTCGTGCCGGGCGCGCGCTGCTTCGGCACGGTGCGCGGCCTGTTCGGCGGCGCCGCCTCCCACCTGATCGTCCCGGCCGAGAAGCTGGTGCCGGTCGAGGCGAGCCTCGGCGAGAAGGCTATCCTGCTTGCGCTGGCCGCCACCGCCTACCACGCGATGGCCGCGAGCGCCCCGGGCGAGCGCACCCTGATCGTCGGCCACGGGGTGCTCGGGCGTCTGCTCGCCCGGCTCGTCGCCCTGTCCGGCGCGGTGCCGACCGTGTGGGAGACCAATCCAGTGCGGTCGCGGGGCGCGTTCGGCTACCCGGTCGTCCACCCCGACCAGGACGAGCGCCGCGACTACGCCACGATCACCGACGTCAGCGGCGACGCGAGCCTGCTCGACACGCTGATCGGGCGGCTTAGCCCCGGCGGCGAGATCGTGCTTGCCGGCTTCTACGAGGCACCGCTCTCCTTCGCGTTCCCGCCGGCCTTCCTGCGCGAGGCCCGGATCCGGGTCGCCGCCGAGTTCCGGCCGCACGACCTCGCAGCGGTGAGCGCGCTCATCGCCCGCGGCGCCCTATCGCTCGACGGCCTGATCACCCATCGGCGCCCCGCGTCGGAGGCGGAGCAGGCCTATCGCACGGCCTTCGGCGATCCCGAGTGCCTGAAGATGGTCCTCGACTGGAGGAACGCATGAACATGCACCTGACCAACGCCGCGTTGCGCGCGGAGGCGGCGATCGAGCCGGATCCGGTGGTGACCGCGCCGGCGAAGAAGGAGACGCAGATCATCGCGATCTACGGCAAGGGCGGCATCGGCAAGTCGTTCACCCTGGCCAACCTCAGCTACATGATGGCCCAGCAGGGCAAGAAGGTCCTGCTCATCGGCTGCGACCCGAAGAGCGACACTACCTCGCTGCTGTTCGGCGGCCGGGCCTGCCCGACCATCATCGAGACCTCGACCAAGAAGAAGCTCGCCGGCGAGGCGGTCGCCATCGGCGACGTCTGCTTCAAGCGCGACGGCGTCTACGCGATGGAGCTCGGCGGCCCCGAGGTCGGACGCGGCTGCGGCGGCCGCGGCATCATCCATGGTTTTGAGCTCCTAGAGAAGCTCGGCTTCCACGAATGGGGCTTCGACTTCGTCCTGCTCGACTTCCTCGGCGACGTGGTCTGCGGCGGCTTCGGCCTCCCGATCGCCCGCGACATGTGCCA
The DNA here is from genome assembly GCF_008039885.1 of Methylobacterium sp. WL103. Lineage (NCBI taxonomy): Bacteria > Pseudomonadati > Pseudomonadota > Alphaproteobacteria > Hyphomicrobiales > Methylobacteriaceae > Methylobacterium > Methylobacterium sp. WL103. Next base: position 3,425 of record NZ_VRUX01000280.1, on the reverse strand, counting down.
GAAGGTCATCGTCGTCGGCTCGAACGACCTGCAGTCGCTCTACGTCGCCAACAACGTCTGCTCGGCGGTCGAATACTTCCGCAAGCTCGGCGGCAACGTCGGCGTCGGCGGCCTCGTCATCAACAAGGACGACGGCACCGGCGAGGCCCAGGCCTTCGCCGACGCGGTCGGCATCCCGGTGCTGGCGTCGATCCCGGCCGACGACGACATCCGCAAGAAGAGCGCGAACTACGAGATCATCGGCCGGCCCGACGGGCGCTGGGGCTCGCTGTTCTCGGATCTGGCCCAGAACGTCGCCGACGCAAAGCCCAACCACCCGACGCCGCTCTCGCAGGACGGCCTCCTCGGCCTGTTCTCGAGCGAGCACACCGGCCGCGACGTGGTGCTGGTGCCGGCGACCTTCGAGGACATGTGCGGCGTCGCCCACGTGACCAAGCCGTCCCTCGAAGTCGTCTACGACGAGGTCTGAGCCGCATGGCCGTCACCCTTGACATCGCAGCGCTTCGCGCCCGCCGGGAGGTCCCGGCCTCCGCCCTGGAAGCCCTCCAGGCGCCGGTCCCCGCCGCGCCGATCGATGTCGCTGCGACCAAGGGCGATGGGCTCGGCTGCCATTCCGGCAAGGACGTGATGCGGGCGGCCGCCGAGGCCGCCGGCATGTCGGAAACGCTGGAGCAGCTCAAGACAGATTATCCGGTCGGGCCCCACGACCAGCCCCAGAGCATGTGCCCGGCCTTCGGCTCGCTCCGGGTCGGCCTGCGCATGCGGCGCACCGCGACGATCCTCTCCGGCTCGGCCTGCTGCGTCTACGGGCTGACCTTCACCTCGCATTTCTACGGCGCCAAGCGCTCGGTCGGCTACGTGCCGTTTAACTCCGAGACGCTGGTCACCGGCAAGCTGTTCGAGGACATCCGCGAGGCGGTGTTCCTCACGGCCAAGCCCGCCGACTACGACGCCGTCGTGGTGATCAACCTCTGCGTGCCCACCGCCTCCGGCGTGCCGCTGCGCCTGCTACCGAAGGAGATCGACGGCGTCCGCATCATCGGCATCGACGTGCCGGGCTTCGGGGTTCCGACGCACGCCGAGGCCAAGGACGTGCTCGCCGGCGCGATGCTGAAATTCGCCCGCACCGAGGCCGAGCAGGGACCGGTCCAGGCGCCGCGCGCCGGCCGCTCCGAGCGCCCGACGGTGACGCTTTTGGGCGAGATGTTCCCGGCCGACCCGGTGGTGATCGGCGCGATGCTGGAGCCGCTGGGGCTCGCCGCCGGCCCCGTGGTCCCGACACGCGAGTGGCGCGAGCTTTATGCGGCGCTCGACGGCGCGGCGGTGGCGGCGATCCACCCGTTCTACACCGCGAGCATCCGCGAGTTCGAGGCCGCCGGCCGGCCGATCGTCGGCTCGGCGCCGGTGGGCGTCGACGGCACCAGTGACTGGCTCGACCGGATCGGCGAGGCCTGCGCCGTGCCGCGGAGCCTGGTCGAGGCCGCCAAGAATCGCCTGCTGCCGCCGATCCGCAGTGCGCTCGCGGCGGCCCCGATCAAGGGCCGGATCACGCTCTCCGGCTACGAGGGCTCGGAGCTTCTCGTCGGGCGTCTGCTGGTCGAGAGCGGCGCGGATCTCCGCTACGTCGGCACCGCCTGCCCGAGGACCCCCTGGGCCGAGGCCGACCGCGACTGGCTCGAGGCCCGTGGCATCCAGGTCAGGTTCCGCGCCTCGCTCGAGGACGACCTCGCCGCGATGCGCGAATATCGGCCGGACCTCGCCATCGGTACGACCCCGGTGGTTCAGAAGGCCAAGGAGGCCGGGACGCCGTCCCTGTACTTCACCAACCTGATCTCGGCCCGTCCCCTGATGGGCGTCGCCGGCGCCGGCTCGCTCGCCACGGTGATCAACGCCGCGCTGGGCAACAAGAGCCGCTTCGACGCGATGCGGGACTTCTTCGAGGGCGTCGGCACCGGTCACGCCGCCGGCGTCTGGGAGGACGTGCCGCAGCTCCGCAAGAGCGTATCGCGGGCGCCCGCGCCGAAAAAGCACGACCACGACCCGATTGGGGAGATGGCCTGATGCTCGTCCTCGATCACGACCGCGCCGGCGGATACTGGGGTGCCGTCTACGTCTTCACGGCGATCAAGGGCCTTCAGGTCATCATCGACGGCCCCGTCGGCTGCGAGAACCTGCCGGTCACCTCCGTCCTGCACTACACCGACGCGCTGCCCCCGCACGAGCTGCCGATCGTCGTCACGGGCTTGGGCGAGGAGGAGCTCGGCCGCCACGGCACCGAGGGCGCGATGAAGCGGGCGCACGCGGTGCTCGATCCGGGCCAGCCCAGCGTCGTCGTCACCGGCTCGATCTCCGAGATGATCGGCGGCGGGGTGACGCCGGAGGGCACCAACATCCAGCGCTTCCTGCCGCGCACCATCGACGAGGACCAGTGGCAGACCGCAGACCGGGCGATGCGCTGGCTCTGGCAAGAATACGGCGCCAAGCGCTTCGCCAAGAAGGGCATTCCGGCCCGCCCCGCCCGCAAGGACGGGGAGCGCCCCTGCGTCAACCTGATCGGGCCGGCCTACGGCACCTTCAACATGCCCTCGGATCTCGCCGAGATCCGCCGGCTGGTCGAGGGCATCGGCGCCGAGATCAACCTGGTCTTCCCCCTCGGCTCGCATCTCGCCGACGTGCCCAAGCTCGTCAACGCCGACGCCAACGTCTGCCTCTACCGCGAGTTCGGGCGCCTGCTCTGCGAGGACCTGGAGCGGCCCTACCTACAGGCCCCGATCGGCGTGCTCTCGACCACCAAGTTCCTGCGCTCGCTCGGCGAGATCCTCGGCCTCGACCCCGAGCCGTTTATCGAGCGCGAGAAGCACACCACGATCAAGCCGGTCTGGGACCTTTGGCGCTCGGTGACGCAGGACTTCTTCGGCACCGCGAGCTTCGGCATCGTCGCGACCGAAACCTATTCGCGCGGCGTGCGCCACTTCCTCGAAGACGAGATGGGGCTGCCCTGCACCTTCGCCTTCGCGCGGAAGCCCGGCGCCAAGCCCGACAACGACGCGGTCCGCGAGGCCATCGCGAAGACCCCGCCGTTGGTGCTGTTCGGCTCGTTCAACGAGCGGATGTACGCGGCCGAAAGTGGCTGCCGCGCGGTGTTCGTGCCGGCCTCGTTCCCCGGCGCCATCATCCGGCGGCACACCGGCACCCCGTTCATGGGCTACTCGGGCGCGACCTACCTCGTGCAGGAAGTCTGCAACGCGCTGTTCGACATGCTCTTCCACATCCTGCCGCTCGCCCGCGACATGGATGCGGTCGAGGCGACGCCCGCGCGGATGCACCGCGAGCTGCCGTGGGACGAGGCGGCGCGCGCAGCCCTCGACGCGCATGTCGAGAGCCAGCCGGTCCTGGTCCGGATCTCGATGGCCAAGCGCCTGCGC
>NZ_VRUX01000027.1:0-20419 GCF_008039885.1 Methylobacterium sp. WL103 | reverse complement strand
GATCAGAACGTCCGCCTGACGTAGCTTCGCGACGATCTCCTCGGGCTTCGGGTGCTTTGCCATCTCGTCCGTCCTCCAGGCTCAAAAGCCATACCAAAGGGCGGACCACTTCAATGGGGGCTGACCAACGTGCACGAGACCCTTCCCGTCGGACCGGACGACGAGCTTTTCGGTCGTGCCTTCCCCGACCGGCGCGTACACTCGATCCGGACTGCCACGCTGGCGACGGGCACCCAACCCAAGAGGCTACGCAAGGTCCTTGCCGCCAACGGCCTCCTACCGTCCGACCATGCCGGACGTCTCGACCATCACGTCATATTCGACGCTCGCGCCGCATCTGCGGTGTTGGTCGACGCAAGTGACACGATCTCGCTGATCTCTGCCGCCCGACGTTTGAACGTCGGCAGGAAGATCGCGGACGCCCTGGTGAATTCGGGCCTGATCCGACGGTTCGTGATGGCGGATACGAACGCGGGTGGCTTGGGGACGCACGGTGTCTCGCGAACCGATGTCGACGCCCTCCTCGAACTTCTTGCCCGCGATGCAGTTCCGGTGGATCGCGCCGGGAAAGGCGTCTTCAAGATCACGCACGCCGCCAAGGCCGCAACACGCAACTCGATCGACATCATTTCCTTGATCGTCGGTCGCAAGCTCGATTGGGTAGGTAGGCTCGTCGGCAGCCGTGGAATCGCTGCGATCCTCGTAAATGCGGATGAGGTGAGGGCGCTTTTGAAGGAACCGGAACTGCCGGGCCTGACCCAGCGAGAGATTATGAAATATCTTCGGACAACCTCTGGCGTCGCAAAAACTTTAATGAACCAAGGTATAATTACTACCGTTCGGGCCGTAAATCCACTCACGCATGCGATGATTAATGTCGTAAGCGAACAAGAACTCAAATGCTTCCGGCTCGAATATGTTTCGCTGTACGAACTGGCACAGGACCGCAAAGATTCTCCTGTAGGCCTAAAATCGAGATTGATAGCTGCCGGGGTTAGACCGGCGTTCGACCCAAAGATTATTAAAGCAAGTTTTTACCGACGAAAAGATGTGTCGTAAGTTCGCGATTATCCTACTCCACAGCAGCCCCATCCGCCGGATGGGGCTTTTTTTATTACCTGCCAGATCTTACCGCGGTCCTTCTTCCATGCCTTTTGCGGGCTTATGAGCGACCACTATGTGTTGGAAACACCCCTATTTGCGGGCCTATTATGGTTCCAGCGACACATGGGCGAGCCCCATGAGGTTTGGAGGATCGCCTGATCCCCGCACGCGCGGGGATCAGGCAGACATTCGAGCGCAGACTGCCGACTTCTGATCGGCCAACCGCAAGCCGGCCTGCCTCGACTCGCTGCGGAATGGCCTCACGGCGCCGTCCGCAGCCGCTCCAGCAGGGCGACGTCGGCATAGCCGTCCGGGCGGAGGCCGGTCGCGGCCTGGTAGGCGCGGATCGCGGCCCGCGTCTTCGGACCGATCCGGCCGTCGACGACGCCGACCGTGTGGCCGTGCGCGTCCAGGCGGGTTTGCAGGTCGCGGCGCTCGGCTTCGGTCAGGGCGCGGTCGCCGCGGGGCCAGTCGCGGGCGAAGGCGGCTTGCCCGCGCAGGCGGTCCGACAGGTGCGCGACGGTGAGCGCGTAGGACAGCGACGTGTTGTAGCGCAGGATCGCCGAGAAGTTCGGCCGCAGCAGGAAGGCCGGACCGCCCGCGCCCGCGGGGACGACGAGGGTCGCTTGCGCGGCGCCGTCCCCCTCGCGCTGGGGGACGGGCGTCACGCCGACCCCACGCCACGCATCGAGGCTGCGCGCGGTGGTCTCGTCCGCCAGCGCGTAGTCAAAGCGCTCTCCCAGCGCCGCCTCGCTGCCCCAGGCTTCGCCGCGGCGCCAGCCCATGGCGACGAGGTAGTTCGCCGTCGAAGCGAGGGCGTCGGGAGCCGACCAGAGGTCGCGCCGGCCGTCGACGTCGAAATCCACGGCGTGGGCGCGGTAGACGCTCGGCATGAACTGGGTATGGCCCATGGCACCGGCCCACGAGCCGGTCAGGCGCGCGGGCGGCACGTCCCCTTGCGCGAGGATGCGAAGGGCCTCGATGAGCTCGTCGCGCCAGTAGCCCGGTCGGCCGGGATCGCCGCAGGCCAGCGTCGCGAGCGATTGCACCACCGGACGGACGATCGCGGCGTCGTCGAGGACCTTGCCGTAGCCCGACTCGACGCCCCAGAAGGCCACGAGGGTGAAGCGGTCGACGCCGGTGCGCTGCTCGATCGCCTCGAGGATCGTGGCCCATTCCGCAAGCTTGCGCTGCCCTTCGGCGATGGTCGCCTCGGTGATCGTGGCGTCGAGGTAGGCCCAGATCGGCTTGACGAACTCGGCTTGGCCGCGGGTCGCCTCCAGCACGCCCGGGTTGGACGCCAAGCCGGAGAGCTGCCCGTCCGCCACGGCCTGCGGCACCCCGCTTGCCTGCGCGTCGGCGGCGATCCTGCCCAGGCAGTCGGCCCAGGACGATGCCTCCGGAGGTGTCTCCGAAGATGCCGGGCCGGCCGTCGCCGGAGCCGTTACCAAGACCAGCGGGAGGGTAGCAGCGCGGAGCAAGCGGGCGAGGCGCATCATCGGTTCTCGGCGGCGGGACGGCGATCGCATTGCCGGAGGAAGCCCATGGGCCCTATGTCGGTTCTCGATCCCGCTCAAGGCGCGTGTGCGGTCGCGCCCCGGCGCACCCGTCACGGTTCACCACGGCTCTCGTCCCCGCACCACGCTTGGACCCCTCGACCGATGCCGAACCCTGTTACGTTGACCGTCCGTGCCGCCGCCGAGGGCCTCGTCGCGCTGGTGGCGGCCGGCAACCGGCTGCGCCTGCCGGGGACGGAGCACCCGTTCGTGGTCGGCGTCCACGCGCCGATGCGCGCGGAGCTGACGCTGCGGGACCTGCCGGTGACCGGGACGATCCCGCCGGGGCTCGACGGGCGCTACCTCAAGATGGGCGCCAACCCGGCTCGCCCGACGACGCGCGGCCACGACTGGTTCCTGGGCGACGGCATGGTGCACGGCCTCCGCATCGCGGGCGGCAAGGCCCTGTGGTACCGCAACCGCTGGATCGGCTCGCGGACGGCCTCGGCGGCGCTCGGCCGACCCGCCGCCCCCGGACCGCGCCGAGGCGACGACACCGTCAACACCAACGTCGTCGAGATTGGCGGCCGCGCCTTCGCCCTGGTCGAGGCCGGCAGCTATCCGGTCGCGCTGTCCGACGACTTGGAGACGCAAGCCTACGATCCGTTCGAGGGGACGCTTTCCGGCTCCTTCACCGGGCATCCGCACCGCGACCCGGAGACCGGGGAGACGCATGCGATCGCCTACGACGGCCGGGTCTGGGACAGCGTGCGCCACGTCGTCCTCTCGCCCGCCGGCCGCGTCGTGCGCGACCTGCCGATCCCGGTCGAGCACGGCCCCTGCATCCACGACTGCGCGATCACGGCGCGCTTCGCGGTGGTGCTGGACCTGCCCCTCACCTTCTCGATGCGGGCGGTGGTGGCAGGCCACCGCTTCCCGTTCCGCTGGAACCCCGCCCACCGCGCCCGCCTCGGCCTGCTCCCCCGGCACGGGACGGCCGCCGACATCACGTGGTGCCCGCTCGATCCGTGCTTCGTGTTCCACGTCGGCAACGCCTACGACGAGGCGGACGGGCGGGTGGTCCTCGACGTCGTCGCCTACGACAGCGTGTTCGCCTCGGCCGCGGGCGGTCTCGACAAGCCGGGCCGGCTGGAGCGCTGGACCGTCGACCCCGCCACGGCGCGGGTCGAACGGCGGGTGGTCGATCCGGCGGCGCAGGAATTTCCGAGGATCGACGAGCGCCGCTTCGGGCGACCGCACCGCTACGTCTACGCGGTCTCGGTCCCGGCCGACGGCAACACGCAGCTCGAAGGCGCGACGCAGATCTACAAGCACGACCTGACGACGGGGGCGCGGCGCGTGCACGAGTTCGGCGCCGGCAGCGTGCCGGGGGAGTTCGTGTTCGTGCCGGCGGCCCCTGAGGCCGGCGAGGACGAGGGATGGCTCGTCGGACTCGTCATCGACACCGCAAGCGACACGACCGACTTCGTCGTCCTTGATGCGCGCGCCTTCGAGGCGCCGCCCGTCGCCGCAATCCACCTCGGGCACCGGATCCCGCCGGGCTTCCACGGCAACTGGTTTGCCGCGCGCGACCCGGCCTGAACGGCTTGCCCCGTCACGCCGGCTTGCTCTCCACGACGTGCCCTCTACGGCTTGCCGACCAGGGGGCAGCCGCCTTCCCCGAGCGGGCGAAAGGCCTTGTCGGCCGGGATCGTGTCGAGGAGCTTGTAGAGGTCCCACGCCCCCTTCGACTCCGAGGGCGCCTTCACCTCGAACAGGTACATCGGGTGCACCTTGCGGCCGTCCGCCCGGATAGTCCCCTTGCCGAACAGCGGGTCGTCCGTCGGGTTGGCCTTCATCCAGGCCATCGTCGCCTGCGGATCGGTGGATTTCGTCGCGGCCACGGCCTTCAAGTAATGCGACAACCCGGCATAGACGCCTGCGTGGTTCATGGTCGGCATGGCGTCGCCGTTGCACTTGTAGAAGCGTTCGGAGAAGGCCCGCGTCCCCGGGTTGAGATCCCAATAGAACGACTCCGTCAGCACCAGGCCCTGCGCGGTCTGCAGGCCGATCGCGTGCACGTCGACGACGTAGATCAGCAGCGCGGCGAGCTTCTGCCCGCTATCGGTCAGCCCGAACTCGTGCGCCTGCTTGATCGCGTTGATCGTGTCGCCGCCGGCGTTGGCCAGCCCGACCACCTTCGCGCCCGAGGACTGCGCCTGAAGCAGGAACGACGAAAAATCGGTGGCGGGGAACGGCACGCGGGCCGAACCCAGGACGCGGCCACCGCCCTTCTCGATCACCGCGGTGGCCTCGTTCTGCAGGGAGAGGCCGAACGCGTAGTCGGCGGTGAGGAAGTACCACGCGTCGCCGCCGCGCTCGAGCATGGCGCCGGCCGTGCCGTGCGACAGGGCGTAGGTGTCGTAGGTCCACTGGATCGTGTTCGGCGAGCACTGCTTACCCGTCAGCTCCGTGGTCCCGGCCCCTGAATCGATGAAGACCTTGTTCTTCTCGCGCGTGACCTGGCTGACCGCCAGGGCCACCGAGGCGGTGGGAACGTCGAGGATCGCGTCGACGCCGTCGCGGTCGTACCATTGTCGCGCCACGGCGGCGCCGATGTCGGGCTTGTTCTGATGGTCGGCGGCGACGACCTCGACCTGCACGTCCCGGTTTACCTTGGCGAAGTCCTCGACCGCCATCTGCGCGGCGACGACGGAGCCCTTGCCGCCGGTGTCGGCGTAGACGCCGGACATGTCGTTGAGGACGCCGACCTTGACGTGGATCGGCTCGGCGAACGCGGAGCCCGCCGAGATGGCGAGGCCGAGCGCGGCCGTGAGGATGCAGCACCGGGTCGAGGCCATGGCGGGCGGTCCTCCGAGATCGGTTATTGTTGAACCCAGGAGGGCACGCCCGACATCCCAGCGTCAAGCGTCGCGGCGTCTTGAGAAGCCAACGGAATACAGCAATGAAACCAATCGATCGTTGCGAGCGGGTGCTGCGATGCGGGATGAGCCGATATCGCCTCCGAGCGCGGACGTGAAGTCGGCAAACCGACCGGGACGGCACCTCGGAGGTCCGAGGCCAAATCGCGGGACCGCGCCGCGGAGCGCTTTATTCCGCGCGCCGGTCCGTGCATGGTGAATGCACGAGCGTCGCGCCGTCCGGTGCGATGCCGCCGCGGGATCGCGCTTCAAGCCCGACGTCAACGGGCAGGTCGATCCCGCCGCCGGGAGGGTTTTGGATGGATCGTCGCGTCCTGTTGGCCGGCGTCGGCGGCCTCGCCGCGTGGACGGCGCTTCGCCCCTCGGCCTCCGTCTCGGCCGCGGACAGGACGCCCATCGTGCTCTGGCACGCGATGTCGGGCGCGAACGGCGAGGAGGTCGAGCGGCTGACGCGCGACTTCAACGCGAGCCAGTCCGAGGTCACCCTTGAGGCGGTGTTCAAGGGCACCTATCCCGAGACGCTGACGGCGGCGATCGCGGCCTACCGCGCGGGCAAGGCGCCGCACGTCGTCCAGATCTTCGAGGTCGGCACGGGCACGATGCTGCAGGCGGGCCCCGCCATCAAGCCGGCCTGGAAGCTCGCGGAGGAGACCGGGCTCGCCCTCGACCCCAAGGCCTACATCCCCGGCGTGCGCGGATACTACAGCTTGGCCGACGGCAAGCTCGCCTCGATGCCGTTCAACTCCTCGACGGCGGTGATGTGGTACAACCGCGACGCCTTCGAGAAGGCGGGGCTCGACCCGGACAAGCCGCCGGCCACCTACGACGACTTCGCCAAGGCGGCCCGCACCCTCGCGTCGAAGGCGGCCACGCCCATCGCCAGCACCTCGGCCTGGATGACCTGGATCCAGTTCGAGGAATACGCCGCAATCCAGAACCTCGCCTACGCCACCGAGAACGACGGCTATGACGGCCTCGGCGCGGAACTGCTCATCAACACCAAGCCCTTCGTCGACCAACTCCAGCGCTTCCTCGACCTCTCGAAGGACGGCGCCTTCAAGTATGCCGGCCGCGACGGCGCGCCCGACGCGGTCTTCTATTCCGGGCAGGCCGCGATCGGCTTCGGCTCGTCCTCGGGCCGCGCCGACATCGTCAAGAACGCCAAGTTCCGGTACGCCGAGGCCTTCCTGCCGACCGAGCCGGCGCTGAACCCGCGGCCGAACAACTCCATCATCGGCGGCGCCAGCCTGTGGGCGATGACGGCGCCCAAGCGCAGCGAGGCCGAGTACAAGGGCGTCGCGGCCTTCTACGCCTTCCTCGCGAAGCCCGAGCAGGTCGCCCTCTACGCCCAGAACACCGGCTACGTCCCGGTGACGCTGGCCGGCTACGAGGCCACGAAGCAGGCGGGCTACTTCGACAGGAATCCCGGCACCGACGTTCCGGCGCGGCAGCTCTCCCGCGGGGAGCTGACCCCGAACTCGCGCGGCCTGCGCCTCGGCCGCCTGCCGGAGATCCGCGCGATCCTCTACGAGGAGATCGAGAAGGCGCTCCAGGGCCAGCAGACCGCGCAATCGGCCATGGACGGCGCCGTCGCGCGCGGGAACCGCGTGCTGCGCGACTTCCAGAAATCTGCGCGCGGCTGACGCGGCGGCCGGCGCAAGGCAGTCCCGACCAAGGCACTCCCCACATGGAACGACGGACGCTGTTCCCGGGCCGGGTGCTCCCGGCGCTGCTCATCCTGCCGCAACTGGTGTTGACCGGCGCCTTCTTCCTTTGGCCGGCCCTCCAGGCGATCAAGTCGAGCCTGGAGCGCGAGGACGCCTTCGGCACCAGCACCGAGTTCGTCGGCCTCGACAACTTCGCCGACCTGTTCGGCGATCCGCTCTACCTCGCCGCGATCGGGCGGACGCTGGTGTTCTGCGCCTGCGTGACCGCCATCGCGATGGGCGTGGCGCTGGTGCTCGCGGTCCTGGCCGACACCGAGATCCGCGGGCGCGCCTTCTACCGCACGATGCTGATCTGGCCCTACGCGGTGGCGCCGGCCATGGCGGCGGTGCTGTGGGTGCTGATGTTCCACCCGCAGATCGGCCTCGTCGGGGCTTGGCTGAACCGGATCGGGATCGCCTGGGACTACAAGCTCGACGGCACGCAGGCCATGGCGCTCGTGGTGCTGGCCGCCGCCTGGAAGCAGGTCAGCTACAACTTCATCTTCTTCCTGGCGGGCCTCCAGGCCATCCCGAAGACGATCATCGAGGCGGCTCGCATCGACGGCGCCCGCGGCGTCCGCCGGTTCCGCACCATCGTCCTGCCGTTGCTGATGCCGACGGTCTACTTCCTGCTCGTGGTCGACCTCGTCTACGCGGCCTTCGACACCTTCGCGACCGTCTACGCGGTGAACGGCGGAGGGCCGGGCCAATCGACCCAGACGCTCGTCCTCAAGGTGTACCTCGACGGCGTGGTCAACGCGAACGTCGGCTCGTCCTCCGCGCAGTCCGTGGTGCTGATGGCCGGCGTCATCGTCCTCTGCGCCCTGCAGTTCCGGTTCCTCGGGCGAAAGGCCGCCACCTGATGCGCCGGAGGATGCCCGCCCTGATCCCGCATGCCGTGCTGATCCTGGCGATCCTGCTGTTCGCCCTGCCGATCTGGATCGCCGTCGCGGGCTCGACCCAGGATTCGGCCTCGATCGCCCGCGGCGAGGTCTCGCTCGTCCCGAGCCTCTCCGGCCTCGGCGTCTACCGCGACGTGCTGGTGAACGGGTCGGCGGGGGCCGGGCCGGTGTGGCGCTCGCTGCTCGTCTCGGCCGCGATGGCGCTGGCGATCGCGTTCGGAAAGATCGCCCTGTCGCTGCCCTCGGCCTACGCCGTCACCTTCTTCCGCTTCCCCTTCCGCATGACCGCCTTCTGGCTGATCTTCCTGACGCTGATGCTCCCGGTGGAGGTGCGGCTGATCCCGACCTTCCAGGTCATGTCCTCCCTCGACCTCATCAACAGCTTCACGGGGCTGACGATTCCCCTCGTCGCCTCCGCCACGGCGACGCTGCTGTTCCGACAGACGTTCCTCGCCGTTCCGGACGAGCTCGTGGAGGCGGCGCGCATGGATGGGGCAGGCCCCTTGCGCTTCCTGCGGGACATCCTGATCCCGGTCTCGGGCGCCAACATCGCGGCCCTGTTCGTGATCCTGTTCGTCTACGGCTGGAACCAGTACCTGTGGCCGCTCCTGGTCGCGACCGATCCGAAGCTCGACACGGTGGTCATCAGCATCGTCAAGATGGTCGGCGTCGACACCGCCACCGAATGGAACAAGGTCATGGCGACGGCGGTGCTGGCGCTGATCCCGCCGGTCGCGGTGGTGCTCGTCATGCAGCGCTGGTTCGTGAAGGGCCTGACGGAGGGTGACAAGTGATGGCGGGCCTGAGACTCGACGGCCTGCGCAAGAGCTTCGGCGACAATGAAATCCTGAAGGGCGTCGACCTCGCCCTGGCGGACGGCGAGATGCTCGTCATCGTCGGCGCGTCGGGCTGCGGAAAATCCACCCTCCTGCGCATCGTGGCGGGCCTCGAGACGCCGACCGCCGGGCGCGTCCTGATCGACGGGCGCGACGTCACGGACCTCGACCCGTCGGCGCGCGACATCGCGATGGTGTTCCAGAACTACGCCCTGTACCCGCACATGAGCGTGTTCGAGAACATGGCCTACGCGCTGAAGATCCGCGGGCTTCCCCGCGCCGAGATCCGGGCGAAGGTCGACGCGGCCTCGGCCCTCCTGGGCTTGGAAGCGCTGCTCGATCGAAAGCCGCGCCAGCTGTCCGGCGGCCAGCGCCAGCGCGTCGCCATGGGGCGCGCCATCGTGCGCGACCCGAAGCTGTTCCTGTTCGACGAGCCGCTGTCGAACCTCGACGCGAAGCTGAGGGTGCAGATGCGCGGCGAGATCCGCCGCCTCCAGCGCCGGCTGAAGGTGACGAGCCTCTACGTCACCCACGATCAGGTCGAGGCGATGACGCTGGGCGACCGGTTGCTCGTGATGCACCAGGGCGTGCCGGTGCAGCTGGCGACGCCGACGGAGGTGTTCGAGCGCCCGGCCGACACCTACGTCGCGGGCTTCATCGGCTCGCCGGCGATGAACCTACTCCCCGGCACCCTCGGGCGCGACGGCACGACGGTGCGGGTGGCTGACGCCGACGTCGCGCTCGGGCCCTGGCGGTTCGACCGGCCCGACGGCCACCGGGTGGTCCTGGGCATCCGGCCGGAACACGTCGCGCTCGACGCAACGGGCATGGCCTGGCTGGTCGAGGTCGTGGAGCTTCTGGGCTCCGAGATGCTGGTGCATGCCGGACGCCCGGACGAAGCGTCGCTGACGCTCAAGGTCGCCAACGGCGCGCCTGTGGGCGACGCCATCCAGGTCTCGTTTCCCGCAGCCCACATCCACCTCTTCGACCAGACGACCGGCTTGCGGATCGAGCCGACGCTCGCATCCTCACGCACGATGGACGCCGGCTCGCCTGAAGATGCGAGAACCTGACCGTGTTCTATCGCAGGACGCACCGCATGCGCTTCATGACCGCCGCCATCCTCGCCTGCCTCGCGGGCCCGTCTGCAGCCTGGGCTCAAGCCGCGCCGCCTTCGCCCCGCGAGGTGCCGGCCAAGACGATCCCGGTGCCCGACACCGTAAGCCCGGCCCTGCAGGCGATCATCGCCCAGCCGCTGCGGACGAACTGGGACAAGCCGCCGACGACGCCCGACGGCTGGAAGCAACTCTCGGACGGCTTCGCGACCCTCGTCGCCCCGCAGATCGGGCCGATGTCGGAGCGCCTGCGGGTGAGCGTGGCGCCGACGATGATCGACGGCGTGCGGGCGTACACGATCACCCCGGCCGACATCCCCGCCGCGAACCGCGATCGGATCGCGATCCACGTCCACGGCGGCTGCTACGTCCTCAACCCCCGCGAGGCCGCCCTGCCGGAGGCGATGCTGCTGGCCGGCTTCGGCCGAATGAAAGTCATCGCGGTCGACTACCGGATGCCGCCAGAGGCGTTCTTCCCGGCGGCCCTCGACGACGGCATGACGGTCTACAAGGCCGTGCTTCAGACCACCGCCCCCGGTCGGATCGCGGTCTTCGGAAGCTCGGCCGGCGGCGCGTTGACCCTCGAGATGATGCTGCGGGCCAAGGCGGAAGGCCTCCCGCTGCCCGGGGCGATCGCGCCCGGCACGCCGATGTCGGACGCGACGCAGCGCGGCGACTCGTTCCAGACCAACGCGATGGTGGACAACGTCCTGGTCTCGCCGACCGGATTCTGTGACGCGGCCACGAAATTCTACGCCGCGGGGCACGACCTTTCCGATCCCCTGCTTTCGCCGATCAACGGCGACGTGCGCGGGTTCCCGCCGACGATCCTGACGACGGGCACGCGCGACCTCCTCCTCTCGAACACCGTCCGGATGCACCGCAAGCTCCGGCAGGCCGGGGTCGAGGCCGCGCTCCAGGTCTTCGAGGGGCAGTCGCACGCGCAATTCTACCGGGACGATCGCGTCCCGGAGGTGAAGGAGGCGTTCGAAGAGATCGCGTCCTTCTTCAATCGCCATCTCGATCGCTGACGTAAGGGACCGCCCCAGTGCGTGCGATAGGTATTGGACGACGTGGCCTGCCTTGACGCGGTGGGCCTCGGGCGAGCCGACAGCCTCCACGATCGCGGCCGGCTGTCACGATCTTGAACAGGGCCCGTTTTCGAGGTCGAGCACGGGCGTGTCATCGTTGCGGCTTCGGCCGCGGAGAGCCGAAGCTCAGAGGACATCCATGGCGATCGCGCCCGTTGATCCATCCCTGTCCAAGCCTGTTCCCTCCAAGCCTGTGCCGGCAACCGATCCCGGCACGTCGCCGGCGTCCGGAACGCTCGAACGTCTCGGCATCCGCTTCACCGCTTGGGCCGAGCGCTGGTTTCCGGACGCCTTCATCTTCGTCGCCATCGCGGTGGTGATCGTCGCCCTCGGCGTCTTGGCCAACGGCGCGCCGGCGGCGTCCGTCGCCAAGAGCTTCGGCGATGGCTTCTGGAGCTTGATCCCCTTCACCATGCAGATGGCCTTCGTCACCATCGGCGGCTACGTCGTGGCGGTCTCGCCACCGGTGCGGGCGCTGATCGAGCGCATGGCGCAGGTGCCCCGGACCGGTCGCGGGGCAGTCGGCTTCGTGGCGGGGGCGACGATGCTCTCGTCGTTCCTCAGCTGGGGCCTGAGCCTGATCTTCGGCGGCCTGCTGGTCCGGGCGCTCGCCCGGCGGACGGACCTGCGGATGGATTACCGGGCCGCGGGCGCGGCGGCTTATCTTGGGCTCGGCGCGACCTGGGCGCTCGGTCTCAGCTCGTCGGCGGCGCAACTCCAGGCCAACCCTGCGAGCCTGACCAAGAGTCTGCTCGCAATATCCGGCGTGATCCCGTTCAGCGAGACCATCTTCCTGTGGCAGTCGATGCTGATCGCGGCAATCCTGTTCGTCGTCTCGGTGGCGATCGCCTACGCCTCGGCGCCGCGCGGGGCGACCGCCGTCACCGCCGAGACCCTGGGCGTCGACGTGAGCCGCGAATCGACCGACATCCCGCCGCCGCGCAAGCCGGGCGAGTGGCTGGAGCACTCGCCGCTCCTGACGATCCTCCTCGTGGTGATCGCCGGCGGCTGGATCGTGCAGGAATTCACCCGCCAGTCGTGGATCGTCGCGATCTCGAACCTCAACACCTACAACCTGCTGTTCCTCACCCTCGGCCTGCTGCTGCACTGGCGGCCGAAGCGCTTCCTCGTGGCCGTCTCGAAGTCGGTGCCGGCGATCGCGGGCATCCTGATCCAGTATCCGCTCTACGCGGCGATCAGCGGGATGCTGACGGTGCCGAAGAACGCGGCCGGCGCCTCGGCGTCCGATGCGATCACCCATGCCTTCGTCAACCTCAACACCGCCGGCACCTTCCCGCTGACGATGGGCGTCTACTCGGCGATCCTCGGCTTCTTCGTCCCCTCGGGCGGCGGCAAATGGTTGCTCGAAGCGCCCTACGTGCTCCAGGCGGCCAACGAGCTGAAGGTCCACCTCGGCTGGGCGGTGATGATCTACAACGCCGCCGAAGCGCTGCCGAACCTGATCAACCCGTTCTGGATGCTGCCGCTGGTCGGCATCATCGGCTTGAAGGCGCGGGACATCGTCGGCTTCAGCTTCCTTCAGCTCATCGTCCACCTGCCGCTGGTGCTGTTCCTGCTCTGGGCCCTGGCCTTCACGTTGACCTACCATCCGCCCGTCATGCCGTGAGGGCGCGGCGGCGGGACGGTCAGAGCTTGCGCGACGCGCTTTGGCCGACGAGGACGGCGGCGCCGGCATCCGCGAGGCGCTGCACCTGATCCCTCGGCGCGTCCGACGTCGTAACCAGTGTCCACCGTCGCGGAAGCGCCGCCCAGGCGTTCTGCTCGGCCCGGCCGAGCTTGCTCGCGTCGGCGAGTACGATCACCCCGTTCGCTTGGCGCATCATCAGGGATTTGAGGGCCACCTGATCGAGGCTCGCCTCGCAGAGGCCGCGACCCGCCACCACCCCGTCGGCGCTGAGGACGACGTGATCCGCGGTCATGAGGCGAAGCGCCTCGACGGCGAGGGGGCCGACCGTGCTCATGCTGGTGGCCCGCAGGGCGCCTCCCAGGACCACGAGCTCGATCCCCGGCGCCTCGGCGAGGGCGGGGAGCAGGGCGAGGTTGTTGGTGACGATGCGCAGGCGGCGCTTGGCGAGCAACTGCCCGAACGCGGCGACCGTGGAGCCGGCGTCGAGGATCAGCGTGTCGCCATCCTCGACCAGCGTGATCGCCTTGCGGGCGATGGCGAGCTTCTCGGGCCCGTTCACGGCCAAGCGCTCGGCCAAGGTCGTCTCGACCGGGTGCCCGGCGAGGATCGCGCCGCCGTAGGTCCGGCGGACGGCCCGGGTGGCGGAGAGGACCTGGAGGTCACGCCGGACCGTTGAGGCCGAAACGTCCAGGCGGGCGGCGACGTCGTCGACGTCGATCTCGCCGAGCTTCAGCGCCTCCAGCAGCAGCGCCTGACGCGCCTTGCTCCGCATCGACATGAGGACGACGACCCTACCGAGATGATCCGGTGCGCCCGATCCGCCCTCCGCTCCGACCGAGCGAAGGGCCCATCATGCCCGAGGGTGGATCGGCTGGCTATGTAGAAGCCGGCGCCGCCTTTGGAGCGAGGTCGACCGCCTGCCGCAGGGCCTCCATCAGGCTGCGCTCGTCGGCGACGCCCTTGCCGGCGATGTCGAAGGCGGTCCCGTGATCGACCGAGGTGCGGATCACCGGAAGGCCCACGGTGATGTTCACGCCGGCCTCGAGACCCAGCACCTTGATCGGGCCGTGACCCTGATCGTGGTACATCGCGACGACCATGTCGTAGTCGCCGCGGCCGGCGAGGAAGAACAGCGTGTCGGCGGGCAGCGGGCCGCGTACGTCCCACCCCCTGGCCCGGCAGGCCTCGACCGCCGGCGTGATCTTCTCCGCCTCCTCGCCGTGGCCGAACAGGCCGTTCTCGCCCGCATGCGGGTTGATCGCGCAGACGCCGATCTTCGGGTTCGCGATGCCGGCCTTCACCAGCACGGCATGCCCCCGCGCGATCACGCGCTCGACCAGGCCGGGCTCGATCTTTGCGATCGCGTCGATGAGGCCGATATGCGTCGTGACGTGGATCACCCGGAGCTTGGGCGAGACCAGCATCATCGAGACCTCCGGCGTGCCGGTCAGGTGGGCCAGCATCTCGGTGTGGCCAGGGAACTTGTGGCCGGCGGCATGCAGCGCCTCCTTGGACAGGGGCGCGGTGCAGATCCCGCCGGCTTCGCCCGCCTGCACCAGCTCGACCGCCTTGGCGATGAAGCGGTAGGCCGCCTCGCCGCCGACCGGAGAAACCTGCCCGAACGGCAGGTCGGCGGGGACGACCTTGAGGTCGATGCACTGCACCGCCCCCGTGTCGAAGTCGGCCTCGCCGACCTCCGTCAGGGCATCGACCGGCACCCGCGACCCGACGATCTCGCCCGCCTGCCGGAGTCGCCCGGCATCGCCGACGATCAGCGGACGGCACAGGGCCTGGACCTCGGCGTGGGCGAGCGCCTTCATGATGATCTCGGGGCCGATGCCGGCCGGATCACCCATGGTGATGGCGATGGTCGGACGTGTCATGAGAAGCTTCCTTCGATGCGGACCGCACGCAAGCGCTCGCGGATGCGGATGAGGCTGTCGGCGTCGCCGAAGGCGCCCGCCTTCGTCGCGACGGGGATGGCGAGGCGGCCGAGCGTGAGGCCGAGGGACACGCCGGGCTCGATCTCGTCGACAAGGCGGATGCCTTCGACTCCGAAGCGCGACAGGAGGGCTGAGGCGGTCTCACCCCCGGTGGCCGCGAACGCGCCGATCCCGGAACCCAACGGCGCGAGCGCGTCGGCCAGGGTTTGCACGAGGCGGGGGCCGAGGGCCATGTCGGGAACGCCCTCCATCGCGATCTCGACCAGGACGTCGTGCCCGGCGGCGATCGCGATCTCGACATGCGCGAGCGAGGCGGCCAAGTCGCCGGGATCGCGCAGGAGGGTCTCGGACGGAACGGGCAGGTGGACGACGCCGTCCAGGGCGGCGAGCTTGCGGGTGGCCGCGCGGGAGGCTGCCGCGAGCGATCCCACCACGATCAAGCTGCCGCCACGGTGCGGCGCAATCCGCAACGGCGCGAGCGGCGGACTCGCCTCGACCGCGGCAAGGGCGTGCGCGAGGCCGGCGCTGCCGACGAAGAACGATGACAGGCCCGCGGCGGCGATGCGCAAGCCCGCGGCGGCGATGCGCAAGCCCGCGGCGGCGATGCAGTCGAGATCCTCCTGGGTCTCGGCATCGCAGATGGCGACGACATCGCCCGCGGCGGCGATCTGCTCGAGCTGCGACGCGAAGCCCGGGCCGCGCACCATGGCCAGCGGCACGGCCTTCGTCGCGACGCCGGCCGTGCCCAGCATAAAGGCCAGGTCGGCGTTCGCGTAGCTGTGGTCACGCGTCCAGACTTCGGCGTCCTCAAGGGGGCGGCCGTCGACGTGGACGCGGCCGCCGACGGTCGTGCGCCCGGCGGCCGGAAAGGCCGGGGCGCAGATTCCGAACACGGTCCCGGCGCGGCCGGCCTCGGTCCGGCCCTTCAAGTGATGGATCGCTGCGGCGGTCTCGGCGGCGGGCTGGCCACGCAGGGTCGAGTCGATCTTCTTGAATAGGATCCGGTCCGGATCGTGGAGGCGCCTCAGGCATTGGGCGTGCCGCTGAGCGGCAGCCGCGGCGGAGAGGCCCCGGCTGTCGGCATCGTAGGACAACACCAGGAGATCCGCAGAGCCGAATCCTGTCCCGGTGCCCTGAGTCGCTGTGCCCCAGCTCACCGCCGCCGCACGGCCGCGGCGACCGAAGGCGATGGCGCAGTCGGCGGCGCCGGTCAGGTCGTCGGCGAGGATGAGCCAGCGGTCGGCCATGTCAGCGCCCAGCGACGCGGTCTGGGCCGGCCGAGTGGTTCGGGCGGGCCATGCGATCCGAAGCGGGAACGCGGATGGCGGGCGCCAGCTCGGGATCGGCCTCCAAGAGTTCGGCTTCCACGGGATCGCCGAACCGCCGCGCGGCCCAGGCCGTCGCCACGGGGACGAGAATGGCCGTGACGACGACGCAGGCGGCCACCAGGATCGTCGCCGGACCTGCGGCGTCGGCATAGGCCGGGTTGGCCGAGGCCACGATCGCGGGCACCGCAGCCGCGTTTCCGGCGGTCGAGGCGGCAGCGATCCCGGCGACCCCGGTCCCGCCGGTGAGACGGTCCGCGAAAAACAGCGGGATGCCCGTGACGACCACCACGGCGACGCCCATCGCGAGGCCGAGAAGGCCCGCCTGCCAGACCTTGGTGAGGTCGAGCCCCGCACCGAGCGCGAAGGCGAAGAACGGGATCATCACGGGGATGGCGCGGCCGAGGAAGGCGCGCATCTCACGGTCGAGGTTGCCGATGATCATGCCGACGAGGAGCGGCAGGATGGCCCCGACCAGCGTCTGCCAGGGAAAGGCCGAGAGCCCCGCGACCCCGAGCGTGACCATGGTGAGGAACGGCCCGCTCTCCAGCGACATCACCGTGTAGGCGCCAACGTCGCGCGGGCGGCCGTACTGGCCCATCAGCGCCATGTAGAGGCCGCCGTTCGTGTCGTTCATCGCCGCGACGACCGCCAGGGTGGACAGGCCCGCGAACATGCCGGCGGCGACCGGCGCCTCGCCCAGCACGCGCCCGAAGACCAGGCCCAGAAGCACGGCGATGCCGACCTTCACCAGCAGCAGCGTGCCGCCCTTCCTGGCGATGTAGGGCGTCGCGCGGAAATCGATGCTCGCTCCCATGCACACGTAGAAGACGGCGAGGATCGTCAGCGCCCCCGAGAACAGGGCGCCCGTGAACGAGCCGAAAAGCTTCGGCGTGCCGGGGAAGAAGGTGGCGATGAGCGCCCCGGCGAGCAACGGCACCACCATCATGCCGCCGGGCACGGCCTCGATCGCCCGCTTGATCGGGATCTGCATCTCGGGCTCCTCCCTGCGCATTCCGCGCAGATTTATTGGTTTTTGCGCCGACACAGCCCACGACGACGCCGTTCGACACATTCATTCTGCACTGTTTGCGCATGCTGTCTATAAATTCGCTTAAAATACGCGATCCCCATCGTTCGACTGTCACCGCGAATCCTGGCTTGGGCACCGCGTCGCCCCTAGACAGGTGTCACGCACGTAGCGCGAAGACATCGCGTGCGGTGAGGCGGTTACGTCCGCTTCAAGGGCTACGTGTGAGGCGGTACCCGACCGAAGGCGGATACTTCCCGAACCCCCGCCCTAAAACGCCTTTCGACGTCAGGCGTCGGTCAGGGCCCCGCCTGTCGGCGCCGGTATTCGGCCGGCGTCGTGCCGACCCGGCGGACGAATGCGCGCCGGAGGGTGTCGGCGTCGCGGAAGCCGCAAGCGTCGGCCACCTGCTTGAGGGCGGCGTCCTTCGTTTCGAGCAGGCGGCGGACGGCCTCGATCCGCACGGTCTCGACATAGGCCGCGGGCGTCAGGCCGGTCTCGGCCAGGAACAGGCGCGCGAAGTGGCGCGGGCTCATCCCGGCCCGTTCGGCGAGGCGCTCGACGCCGTGGTCCTCCGCGGGGTGGGCGGCGATCCAGCGCTGCACCGCCTGCAGGGCGGAGCGTCCGACCGGGGCGCTCACCCCGCGGCGGCTGAACTGCATCTGGCCGCCGCCGCGCTTGAAGAACATGACGAGCTGAGCCGCGACCCGGCGTGCGATCTCGTCGCCGAGATCCTCGTCCACGAGCGCCAGGGCGAGATCGAGGCCGGCCGTCACCCCGGCGGCGGTCCGCAACCTCCCGTCGAACAGGCAGATCGCGTCGGGCTCGACGATCGCCGCGGGATAGTGCTCCGCCAAAGCCTCCGCCACGGCCCAGTGCGTCGTCACCCGGCTGCCGTCCAGCAGGCCGGCCTGCCCGAGGAGGAACGCACCGCTGCAGACCGAGCCGTAGCGTCGGCAGCCCTCCGCGGCCCGGCCGAGCCACGCCAAGAGGTCGGGCCGAACCTCCAGTTCCCGGATCCGCGGTGCGCCGGCGACGAGGAGGGTGTCGAACTGCGCCGGCGCGGCGTCTGGCGCGACCCAATCCGCGACCAGGCCACGCCCGGACGACGTGATGATGGGGCCGGGCTCCGTTCCGACGACGGCGAGTGCGTAGGCGTCCCGGCCGCTCTGGGCGTTCGCCTCCGCGAACACGTCGAGCGGTCCGGCCACGTCGAGAAGCTGGACGCCGGGAAGGGCGAGGACGGCGACGGATCGGGGGCCATGCAGGCTCCATGGCTGACGCTGCGCGCACGATGGCAGAGATCGTCGTGTCAAGACGATTGCTGACGGGCGTGGGGGTCCGTAGCTCGTGGAACGCCCCCGCGCAAAGGAGATCCGCCATGAGCACCCCGTCAGACGCCGCCATCCCCGAGAGCGCGCTCGCCAAGGCGATCACCGCCTTCGTGCGCGACACCGAGACCGACCTGCTCTTCAACCACTCAAGCCGGGTCTATCGGTTCGGCGCGCTGGCCGGCGTCCGGCAGGGCCTGCGCTTCGACCGCGAGCTGCTCTACGCCGGCGCGATGTTCCACGACGTCGGCCTGATGCCGGACCACAGCAGCGCCGACGCGCGCTTCGAGGTCGACGGAGCCAACGCGGCGCGCGACTTCCTGAAGGCGCACGGCGTGCCGGAGGCGGACGTCTACACGGTGTGGACGGCCATCGCCCTGCACACCACGCCCGGCATCCCGGTCCACATGCACCCGGTGGTCGCGCTCGTCACGGCCGGCGTCGAGATGGACGTGCTCGGCTTGACCTACGACCAGTATTCCGACGCCGAGCGCGCCGCGGTGGTCTCGGTCTTCCCCCGGACGCCGGACTTCAAGGAGGACATCATCCAGGCCTTCTACGACGGCATCCGGCACAAGCCGGACACGACCTTCGGCAACGTCAAGGCCGACGTCATCGCCGACAAGGAGCCGGCGTTCCGCAAGGGGAACTTCTGCAGCGTGATCCGGGCCTCGCGCTGGCCCGGTGGCACCCACGCGACGGGCTGCGGATGCGGGCAGCACGACTGAGCCGCCCCGCGCGCCGGAGCGAAGGCGATGCCGCCGAAAACGAGAATTGTTTAACGTGTGAGAAAGCGGCGTGGGCGGAGCGCGGCTTAAACCGCGGGATGGCAGATGCTCCCCCGCAACGCGCGCTCTACGTCATCACCGCCCACGCCCAGGAAGGCGTCCTCCAACAGACGCGCCAGATGGCGGCGAGCGCCGTCGTCCTCGCCCGCCGCTGGATCGACGCCGGCCATGCGAACGTTCGCATCGAAGATGCCAAGGGGGAACTCTTCACCGGCGATATGTTCAAAGCCGAGTTCAAGGATCGCCACAGGGGCTGCTTCTAGTTTCCTCTCGGTCTGCTTGTGCTGACGTGGCGCTTGAGAGTAGCGCTCGAAGCGTTGCACGATGGCGACGCTCGCAGTGCAACGCTTCGTCTTGCGCACAAGTGAGCGACAGGATTTCCGGCGCCATGCCATACGGGCGGACCCGACGACGGGGTGGCATGGACGTTGGCATGATCGGTGGAATGACGAGCGCGGGTTTCATGCAGGCGACGAAGGTCACAGCCGTGGCCGCGTCGATCTTCGGGCTGGCGGCCGCCCCCGCGACGGCAGGCTCTTCGGCGCAACCCGGGCAGACCGTGGGGCAGGCCCCCGGCGCGCCGTTGCCCGTCGGCCTCTACTTCATCGACACGTCGAGCTTCGGCTCGCGGGACATCGCCCCGCGCGGCACCGATTCGAACGTCAACCTGCCGTCCTTCATCTGGGCGACGCCGGCCGACATCGTCGGCGGACGGCTGCAATTCGTCGTGCTGCAGCCCATCACCGCATCGAGCACGCGGGGCGCGGCCTACCAGAGCGGGTTCGGGCAGACGCTGCTTGCCGCCCAGGTCGCCTGGAAGCTCGGCCACGACCTCAACTTCAGCTACCTGCTCGGCGCGTACCTCCCGAGCGACACGAAGATCGTCATCCAGAATCCGGTGCTGCACCAGCGCTTCGCCATCACGTACAATGGCGACGGCTGGAACCTGACGGGCAACGTCCTCTACGGCACCTTCTTCGACACGCGGTCGGCCACCGGCACGTACTACCCGGACTTTCTCAACCTCGACCTCAGAGTCTTCTCTGATTGGGGTTCGTGAGGCAAGCTTCTCCTGATCGACGTTTTTGGGTTCCGGCTGTATCGCTCCCGCGGGTCACGCGCTTCTCTTCGCGGTCGGCGCGAGGCCGCCGCATGATGGGGT
>NZ_VRUX01000279.1:0-5396 GCF_008039885.1 Methylobacterium sp. WL103 | reverse complement strand
CGTCGGCGGCAGCATCGACCTCAAGCGGCGTGAAGCGGGCCAGCACGTCCGGGAGCAGGCTTTTGTGCTCTCGACTGAGATGCGTGACGATGACGAAGGCGGCCCCGAGCGTCTCCGGCACTCCACGGAAGAAGCCCTGCATCGCTTCGATGCCGCCTGCGGACGCGCCGATGCCGACGATCGGGAAGTGGTCCTGGTCCATCACCGCGTTCTCAACCTTCGGATCGATACTGCGCCGTTCGTTGGGGCCCAGCATCATGCGTTCTTGCCCGATGTCGAGGACGGCCGTGCGGATCAGACGTCTTGCGTGGCCTCCTGCACCACGTAGGCGAGGCAGCGGGCCCGAGCCTCAGGGCTCTTCAGCCGCACAAACAGACGCAGCAAAGCTACTACTTCGGGGAGATGATCCAGACCCGCCACGGCATTTTCGATGTCCGATGTCTTAGCCGGGTCGGCCGTCATGAAGGCCGCGGTCGGAACACCCAGCGACCGGGCGATGCGATCTAAGGCACCGAGGCGGTCCTGCGGATCGTCACCGTTCGCCATAACTTTCCGCCGTTTCCTAAGCCGCGTCGATCAATGCACGGCGATCCCGACCGCCCGTGGTCCCATCGCGCCAGCGATGCGACGCCCGACATGATGGAGAACCCGGCCGAGGAGCAAGCGAGTCTGGGTATCGGGGTCGTCTTCCGAGGCCTCGTAGGCGTCAATGAGAGACGTCACCAATTGGTTCGATGGGCCAGGGTCCTCGACCTTGCGGCTTTGTGACGGCCCTGCAGCGGTCTGCTCGCGGGACCGCCGGACGAGATCTCGCGAGGCCTGGAGAGTCCGCCGCGTCTCTTCGGCCGCTGCGCGCAACTCACGAGCAACCTCCAGGCACCGATCTGTTTGTAGGCGGTCCATCAGGAGCGCTCCGGTTTCCGTCGCATGCCCGCACGTAGGTAACTTCTAAGCGAACGCTACGATCCTGCACACAATGCCTAGGTGTAGCAAACCGGAGGTCGAGTTCGATGGCGATCGGAAGGGTCGAACGTCAACCTTCACCACAAGTCGGCTTTTCGCAGGAAGCGAGCGGGTGCAAGTACACGCGCTGAGTTCCCGGGTCCTCATTCGATGACCTAGCGAGAAACGGACCTTCGGACCTTCCGTAATGGGTCTGGAGCAGCATTACAGACGATGTCCGCTTCGATGGATCGCCGCCCCAAAAGCGGACCGACAGAAATCCACCCAACCCGGTCGTAGAGCGGCCGGACGGGTCCCGACCCGACACGGTCGTTCAGGCTTTCAACCCCGAATCCCTGAAGCGGACATTCAAGCTCGATCAAGCGGACACATGGCGCGTGGGTAGCGGCGCCGCAGCTCGCCACGGTTTACCTTGGGCAATAGCGCCCGCCGGGCTTCAACCGGAGGTGGTTTCCGAATCACAGGCCCGGGTGATGATCGTGGGATGATTCAGAGGCCGGCGGACGTTCAGGTGCCGCAGAACGTGCGGTAGCCCACCCCGCCACCCACCGGTGCCTCGGCGTAGCGGGCGTTGGTGGGCTGGTCATCGTAGGGACGCGACAGCACCGCCAACATGTCCTCGAACGGGCCGAAATCGCCTTGCTCGACCGCCGCCGCGATCATCGCCTCGACGTGGTGGTTGCGCGGGATGAACGCCGGGTTGACCGCGCGCATCGCCGCCGCCGTCGCTGCGGGGTTCCGTCCCTCGTTGGCCAGTCGCTCCCGCCAGCGCACGACCCAGGCGTCGAACTCAGTGGGGTCGACGAACAGGTCGCGCACCCCGGCGTCCGCATCCGGCCGCTCGGCCGCGTCGCACAGGCGGCGGAAGGTCAGAGTGAAGTCCGCTTGGTTTTCCGCCATCCGCGCCAGAGGGTCGTCCGCGAGCGCGGCATCGCCGGCTCTCTCTCCGGACAGCCCGAGCTTCTTCGCGAGACCGCCGCGATAGGCTGCCTCGAAGCGCGGACTGAAGCCGGCGAGCGTCGTCTCGGCGGCCTCGACCGACGCCGCCTCGTCCTCGGCCAACAGCGGCAGCAAGGTCTCGGCCAGGCGGGTCAGGTTCCACAAGGCGATGCCCGGCTGCTGGCCGTAGGCGTAGCGCCCGTGCGCGTCGATCGAGCTGAAGCGTGTGCGCGGGTCGTAGGCGTCGAGGAAGGCGCAGGGGCCGTAGTCGATCGTCTCGCCGGCCACCGACATGTTGTCGGTGTTCATCACCCCGTGGACGAAGCCCACGAGGAGCCAGGACGCTACGAGGTCGGCCTGGCGGGCGACGACACCTGCGAGCAGCGCCCGGTAGGGATGCTCCGCGGATGATTTCTCGGGATAGTGCCGGGCGAGGACGTGGTCGGCGAGCGCCCGCACCGCCTCGGTGTCACCCCGGGCGGCGAAGTACTGGAAGCTGCCGACCCGGATGTGGCTGGCCGCAACCCGGGCAAGCACCGCGCCGGGCAACTGGGTCTCGCGCAGGACGGGCTCGCCGGTAACCACCGCAGCCAACGCCCGAGTGGTGGGGATGCCGAGCGCGACCATGGCCTCACTGACGAGGTACTCGCGCAGTACCGGTCCGAGCGCCGCCCGGCCGTCGCCGCGGCGGGAGAACGGGGTCGGGCCCGCGCCCTTAAGCTGGATGTCGTGGCGGCGGCCGTCACGGTCGACGACCTCGCCGAGCAGGACGGCGCGCCCGTCGCCGAGCTGCGGCACGAAGTTGCCGAACTGATGCCCGGCGTAAGCCGTTGCGATCGGATCGGCGCCTTCCGGGACGGTGTTTCCAGCGAGCATCTCCACCCCGGCGGGGCCAGCGACCCAAACCCCGTCGATGCCAAGAATCGCCGCCAGGTCGCCATTCAGGCGGATGAGGCGCGGGGCCGCGACGGGTGTCGGGGCGCGGCGGGCGAAAAAGCGGTCCGGCAAGCGGACGTAGCTGTTGTCGAAAGGGATCGCAGTCATGATCAGGAGCTATGAGCGATCGCGCTGGCGGACAAGTGTATCCCGGGGACCACTGGGTTACGGTTCTCGAGAAGGCGCGTGTTCGCGCCGCGGTGTCTGCTGCCAGAACGATGCTGGCGTAGTTCGAGCGACAACTATAGACGAGAATCGCCCAATTCTTGCTTCCTAGCAAATGTCTGCTTCTTCTGTTTCCCTTGCCCAGACCTAACAGGTAGCAAGCCACCCTTCTCGGATATCGTCAGACAAAGTCAGGCGTACAAAATACAGTCGTTTTCCGTTCAGCGCTGATTGCCGCTCACAGATGCAGTTAGGGCGCGCTATGATGGCAAGCCCTTCCTCACTCTTGGAAAACAGCGTTCGATCAGGCGGCGAAGTATCTCTTGTTGACCTGATCGGTCTCGATACTTCACATCTCGGTCCTGTGCAGGGTCTCGACGATCTAAAAGCGGCACGCGACACGCTCGTTCCATCAGACGGATGGGAAGGGATCTGAGCTTGAAGGAGATGAAATGTTGAGCGTATATGGCCAGATCTTGCACCAATTTTGAGCGATTTCCAAGTCGAATAACGATCTATACGATTTATTAGCAATGTAGATCCATGCATTAGTAGATTGATAGATGGCTCGATAAAAGGCCGCCTGTAAGTAAGTTGTGCTGGAATTGATTGATGAGCAATCTATCCCTGTCCGCGGTCGTTGGTACCTCTGCTCGGAATCTTAAGAACAGTGCTTCATCCGACCTCACATCGATCCAATCTATAACCGGGCGCATGAAGCTTCTTGCGCTCAATGCGCTCATCGAAGCTGCTCACGCCGGTGAGAAAGGTGCCGGATTTTCTGTCGTCGCACAGGAGGTGCGTGCTGTATCTTCCGAAATAGAGCAACTGGCATCGTCTCTTGGGCTTAGCCTCAGCACCGGCATTGAGCATCTGACGCAGGCTGTCGATCGTCTTGCGAACGAAGCGCGGGCCACCCGTTGTGTGGATCTTGCCCTGAACGCAGTCGAGCTGATCGACCGCAATCTCTACGAGCGGACCTGCGACGTACGATGGTGGGCGACCGACGCGGCCGTCATCGCATGTGCGAACGAGCCAAGTGCTGCCGCCGTCGCCTACGCGAGCGAGCGCCTTGGCGTCATCCTGTCCGCCTACACGGTCTATCTCGACCTTTGGCTCTGCGACACCGAGGGGCGTGTTCTCGCCAATGGCCGTCCCGACACGTATCCCAAGGTGGTGGGATCGCATGTCGGCAACGAGCCCTGGTTCCGTGACGCTCTCACCCTGCGCAGCGGTGATGATTTCAGAGCGGCGGATGTCCGTACCGAACGACAGCTCGACGGAGCACAGGTCGCAACGTATTGCGCCAGCGTGCGCTCTGCGCACGGTGCGGAGGGGCGACCGCAAGGCATTTTGGCAATCCACTTCGATTGGCAGCCGCAGGCCCGTGCCATCGTTGAGGGCGTGCGGCTAGGACATAGCGAGCGAGATCGCACCCGGGTGATGCTGCTCGATGCCAAAGACCGCGTGATCGCCTGCTCAAAGGGCCAAGGGGTTCTGAGTGAGGTGTATCGGCTTCGCACCGAAGGCCAACAACATGGTCATTATCTGAACGATCGTGGGCGGCTCGTCGCCTTCCATGAAACTCCGGGCTACGAAACCTATCGCGGCCTTGGTTGGCGTGGTGTGATCGAGCAACAAGCAGAGGGATAAGGCAGCGACAGAGCTGAAAGCTGCCCCCTCGAAGCCCGCCGCTGGATCGCGGCCGGCTCCTACGGCGTGCTCAGGCAGCCATACGACCCGGCCGACCCAAACCGATGTTCTTGGCAAGGGCCGAGCGAGCCGCTGAGTACGAGGCTGCTGTCGTCGGATAATCGTCTGGCAGGCCAAACTTCGTCCGGTAGCTGCGCGGGTTTAGCCCGTGCTTCGTGAGGTGGCGCTTCAACGTCTTGTAGGCCTTGCCGTCGATGAAGCTGACGAGACCGTCAGGGCGGATCGATTTGCGGATCTGCGCCGCGGTCGGCTTCTCGATCTCTTCGGCCGGGGCGCTGGCACCGCCGGCGGCTGTCCCACCCATGATGCCGTTAAGGGCCGCATGGACGGTGCCGATCAGGACAGGAAGCTCAGTTGCCGGTACGCGGTTGTTCGAAACGTAAGCCGCTACCAGTTCGCTGGCCATTGCAAGCATATCGGGGTTCAACCCCAGGTTATCTTTGGTCACTTCGTTCGTCCCGTGTGTACGCTACCGGCATGAGATCTACCGATCTCGGACCCAGATCAAGGCGCGGCTCACGCAAGATCGCGCGAGCCTGCCGTGACCTGTACGGTAAGCGCTCGGTGGAGGCTCGGCGTTGTATTTCGGTCGCGTCGTCTTCCTGAAGGCCGGCTGACCGAGGGGATGACCGTGCGCCGATCTGGATGTTTTGCGGTGACGAGATGCTTTTCTAGCCCGA
>NZ_VRUX01000278.1:0-5414 GCF_008039885.1 Methylobacterium sp. WL103 | reverse complement strand
CCATCGCGCCGACGCCGGCCGCCACCGCCGCGGTGACCGGCCTGTCGGAGGCGGACGTGTCCGCCTTCTTCGACCTGTTCGCCGGCACGAAGCGCGTCGTCACCGCCTTCTCGCAAGGGGCCAACCAGTCGGCACAGGGCACCGACAAGGGCAACGCCATCATCAACTGCCACCTTGCCACCGGCCGCATCGGGCAGCCGGGGGCAGGGCCATTCTCGCTCACCGGCCAGCCCAACGCCATGGGCGGGCGCGAGGTCGGGGGCTTGGCCAACATGCTGGCCGCCCACATGCACTTCGCACCCGAGGAGGTCGACAAGGTCCGCCGCTTCTGGAACGCGCCGAACCTCATCACCGGCGAGGGGATGAAGGCGGTGGCTTTGTTCGACGCGATCGCACGCGGCAAGATCAAGGCGCTCTGGGTGATGGGGACCAACCCGCTGGTCTCGATGCCGCAGGCCGACGTGATCAAGGACGCCCTGAAGGGCCTCGACCTGCTCGTCGTCTCCGAGGTGATGGCCGATTCCGACACCGCCCGCGCCAGGGCCAAGAAGACCGTGCTGCTGCCGGCCCTCGCCTGGGGCGAGAAGGACGGCACCGTCACGAATTCCGAGCGCCGGATCACGCGCCAGCGCCGCTTCCTCAAGGCGCCGGGCGAAGCGCGGCCGGACTGGGCGGTGCTCGCCGACGTCGGGCGCCGCCTCGGCCACGGCGCCGCCTTCGGCTTCACCTCGGCGGCGGCGGTGTTCCGCCAGCATGCTGCGCTCTCGGCCTTCGAGAACAACGGCACCCGCGACTTCGACATCGGCGCACTCGCCGACATCGGCGACGCCGCCTACGAGACGAACCTGCCGGTGCAGTGGCCCCTGACGAAGCGCGGCGGCACGAAGGCGCGGCTGTTTTCGGACGGACGCTTCTTCACCTTCGACAAGCGCGCCCGCTTTGTCGCGGTGCAGGCGCCGGCGCTGGCCCAGGCCACGAGCGAAACGATGCCGTTCGTGCTGAACACCGGGCGCGTGCGCGACCACTGGCACACGATGACGCGGACGGGGAAGAGCCAGCGGCTCTCGGCCCACCGCCCGGTGCCCTTCGTCCAGGTCCACCCCCGCGACGCCACCGCCGCGAATCTCGCCGAGGGCGGCCTCGCTCGGGTCTCGACCGCGCACGGCGCGGCCGAGCTGGAGGTGATCGTCACCGAGGCGGTGGCGCCCTCGACCGCCGGGCCGAGGAGGGCGGCGAAGTAGCCCGAAAGCCACGAGCGCTGGTCGGCGGAGAACGGGGCGTTCTCGGGAACGAGGACGAGGGGGGGGGAGACGTGCTCGCTCATGCGGCTGCCTTGAGGGCTGGCTGTTCTTCGGCAAGGTCGCGCAGGGCTTCCGGCCCCGTTCGCGCCGTGAAGGTCTGAAAGCTCTCCTCTGGCCCGGTGCGGCGGGCGAGGTAGGTGCGCAGCAGCGCCTCGACGCGGGACGGCGCGTCCTCGGCCTTGATCGCCGTCCAGATCCCGGTGCCGATCTTCGGGTTCTCGGCGAACCCGCCGCCGACCACGACGTCGTAGCCAGGAACGGTGTCGCCCTCCTCCGAGACCACCACCTTGGCGCCGATCAGGCCGATGTCGCCGATGTAGTGCTGGGCGCAGGAATGGTGGCAGCCGGTGATGTGGACGTTCACCGGCACGTCGAGCTCGGGGAGCGTCGCCTCGACGTGGCCGGCGATGATCATCGCGTCGCCCTTAGTGTCCGCGGCGGCGAACTTGCAGCCGTTCGAGCCGGTGCAGGCGACGAGGCCCGAGCGGATGCCCGCCGCCTTGGTGGTGAGGCCGAGCGCCGCCACCCGCGCCTCGACCTCGGCGACCTTGACGTCGGGCACGCCGGAGAACAGGAAGTTCTGCCAGACCGTCATGCGGATCTGCCCGTCGCCGCATTCCTGCGCGATCCGCGCGAGCTCGCGGACCTGATCGCTCATGATCTTGCCCACCGGCAGGATCACGCCGATCCAGTTGAGGCCGGGCTGCACCTGGGCGTGGACGCCGACATGGGCGAACCGGTCGGTGGCTTTCCGCGGCACGACGTGGGCCGGATCGACCCGGTCGAGCTTGTATCCGAGCTTCTCTTCGACCGCGGCGAGGTACTTGTCGAAGCCCCAGGCGTCGAGAACGTACTTCATCCGGCTCTTGTTGCGGTTCGTCCGGTCGCCGTTTTCGATGAACACGCGGATGATCGCGTCTGAGACCTTGTTGCAATCCTCGGGCTTCAACACGATGCCGGTATCGCGTGCCAGATCCCGGTGGCCGGAGATGCCGCCGAGCACGAGGCGCATCCACACGCCCGGCGTGACGCTCGCGCCCTCCAGCACCTCGATCGCCTGGAAGCCGATGTCGTTGGTCTCCTCCAGCACCGCGACGATGCCGCCGCCGTCGAAGGCGACGTTGAACTTGCGCGGCAGGCCGTAGAGCGACTGGTCGTTGATGATCCAGTTGTTCCAGGACTTGGCGAGCGGGCGGGTGTCCAGAAGCTCCTGATGATCGATGCCGGCGGTGGGCGAGCCGGTGACGTTGCGGATGTTATCCGCACCCGAGCCGCGCGCGGTCAGCCCGATGTCGACCAGCCCGTCGAGGAAGGGCTGGGCGTGCTCGGGCGCGATGTGGCGCACCTGGAGGTTGGCCCGCGTGGTCACGTGGACGAAGCCGCCGCCATGCGCGTCGGCGAGGTCGGCGACACCTGAAAACTGCCAGTGGTGCAGGATGCCGTTGGGGATGCGCAGGCGGGCCATGAACGAGGTCTGGTTCGGGGCGACCCAGAACAGGCCGTGATAGCGCCAGCGGAAGTTGTCCTCGGGCTTCGGCGCCTTGCCCGTCGCCGCCTCGACCTTCAGCCGGTTGTGGCCCTCGAACGGGTTCTCGGCGCGCTTCCATTTCTCCTGCTCGCAGAGCTTGCCGCCGGCCTTCACCGTGGCGTCCTGCGCCTTGATGTGGATCGCGTCCGGCCCGGTCGGCTCGGGCGGCGGACCGTCCTGCCCGATGGCCAGGCCGCCCGTCAGCCGGGCGGCGGCCACGCCAGAGGCGAAGCCCTCGAGGTAGCGCTTCTGCTCGGCGTTGAAGTCTTCAGCCATGGTCCGCCTCCTTCACGCGGCCAAGATCCTTGCTCACGCGGCCAAGGTCTCGGCGAGGGGGGCGGCCGCCGTCGCGGGGCGCCCGAACATCAGGTCGTCGATCTGGTCTCCCACCGGCTCGCCGGTGCGGATCAGTGTCTTGCATCGGGCCTGCTCGCCGATGTCGCCGACGAAGACCGCGCCGATCAGGCGGTCGCGCTCGATCAGGAGCTTGCGGTAGAGGCCGGCGCCCGGATCGCTCATCACGATCGCCTCGGCGGTCTCGGGCGTGTCGACGACGCCTGCGGAGAACACCGGCAGCCCCGAGACCTTGAGGCTCGTGGACAGCGCCGTGCCGGAATACCGCGCCTCCTGCCCGGAAAGGTGGCGGCTCAGGGTCTCGGCGTGCTCGTAGGCGGGCTCGACGAGGCCGTAGACCATGCCGCGGTGCTCGGCGCATTCGCCGAGCGCGAAGATCCGCGGGTCCGAGGTGGTCATCCGGTCGTCGACCTTGATGCCGCGGCCGGTCTCGAGCCCTGCGCCCTGCGCCAGGGCGAGGTTCGGGCGCACGCCGACCGACATGACGACGAGGTCGGCCGGCAGCACCGTGCCGTCGGCGAGGATCAGGCGCTCGACCCGGCCGTCGCCCTCGACGCGGTCGGTGTCGGCCTTGAGCAGCACCTTGACGCCCCGCGCCTCCATCGCCCGACGGACGAGGGTGGCGGCGGAATGATCGAGCTGACGCTCCATCAGCCGGTCCATGACGTGGAGCAGGGTGGTGTCGACGCCGAGCCGCGCCAGCCCGACCGCGGCCTCCAATCCGAGCAGGCCGCCGCCGATGACGATGGCCTTGGCGTGCTCGACCGCCGCCTTCCGGATCGCCGACACGTCCGCGAGGTCGCGGAAGGTGATGATGCCGGGCAGGTCCATCCCGGGCTTGGGCAGGCGGATCGGCACGGAGCCCACCGCCAGCACCAGCTTGTCGAAGGGCAGCACGTGGGTCTCGCCGACGACGACCAGCGCGTTCTCGCGGTCGACTTGCGTCGCGGGGGCGCCGGTGATCAGGCGGATGCCGTGGCTCTCGTACCAGTCGAGCCCGCGGAAGGCGCAAGCCGCCTCGTCCACTTCGCCGCCCAGCAGGGAGGACAGCAGCACCCGGTTGTAGGCGGCCACCGGCTCGGCGCCGACGACGGTGACGTCGTAGCGGCCGGGCGACCCTTCGGTCAGCCGTTCGAGGAAGCGCAACGAGGCCATGCCGTTGCCGACCACAACGAGCCTCTCGCGCGGAATCTCCGCCGCTGGAACCTGATCCGTCTGCGCTGTGAGCATCGGTGGAAGGGTCTCGTCCTCGAACAACTTCGCGGGCACGTCCGCCACGAAAAAAGCCGCCGCCGATCCACCTCGGGCGAGCGTATCCGCCCGCGAGGAGACATCGGTTCAGCGGCCTCGCTGACGGTGCTGCCCGTCGTCGTTGACGGGTCAGGCGATCTCAGCAGGTTCCGTGCCAATTCGTGAGGATGCGGTTCGCCCGCTGTCGCCGGGAACGCGAACGGCACCTTCGCGGGCCTTTCGATCACACGCGTGCGCTGCACAAAGATCAGGCTATTGAGCTCTGATCAGGCAGGCATGTGCGAACGCGACGGCTCCGGCTTAGGGGGGGGGCGGTCGCGATGCGCTTTGGCGGGGTCGAGGTCCGCGGCGGAGGCTAGATGAGGGTCGAGAGAGCGGCCATCAGGCCGACGACGGGAACCGCGCCGATCAGCAGGACCCAGCGCCACGGATGCGCGGCCTTCGCGCGCCGGTTGTCGTTCATCGCCCGCGGCGCGCGTCCACGGTGCCGAACGTAGGCCGAAAGATCGACGCGTCCGCGCGAGGCGGGACTGGACGAGGCGGTGTCGAGCTTGCGGCAACCTGGCATGGCAGAACCATAACTGCGTCGCGGCGTCCGCGTTCCGTTGCGATCGTCGTGCCGGTGCGGTCCGGAGGGCTCAGGCCGGGGACAGCCCGGCCGCTGCGTAGAGGTCCGGCCGGTAGACGGCTTCCGCGGCCGGCAGGAGGTCCTCGGTCGGCATCTGCCCGGCGGCTCGCATCTGCGACAGGATCCAGCCGACATGGGCGGCGAGCGGCTCCTGCGCCGCCGCGTCGAGGCGCAGGTAATCGGGCGCTTCGCGCTCCCGGCCTGGCCCGTCGAGGACGATCGTCCCCTCGAAGGTGCGGGCGATCAGATGGGGGTCGAGGTTCAGGTAGGGCCGCCGCGCGAGGCGGTGGGCGAGCTCGGTGCGATTGGCCGGGTCGGCGCACCAGCGCCCGGCGTGGGCGACGGCCCGCAC
>NZ_VRUX01000277.1:0-5454 GCF_008039885.1 Methylobacterium sp. WL103 | reverse complement strand
TGCAGGTAGAGCGGCGCGAGGTCGTCGGCCGCGAGGTCCGGGCGCGCCAGAAGCAGTCCGGCGAGGTCCGGGTCGGCGCGACCGCGGCCAACGAGGTGGCGGGCGCTGTCGCTGCGCAGGGTGATCGCGAGGTTCCCGGCCAGCGCCCGGTCGATCGCCGGATCGCCGCGCTGCGCCAACTCGGCGACGACTGCGCGGGGCAGGCCGGGCCGCCCGGCCATCGCCGAGCCGAGGTCGGCGCCGTCGAGGAGCGCCGCGTCGATCAGGGCGGGCGAGAGCGTGACGGCTGTCCCCAGGACGATGTCGCGGACGCGGCCGCCGCGGGCGGCGAGGGTGGCCAGAACGGATTGCGGCGTGTCGGCGAAGGGCGCGAGCTTCTCCGCGACGATCGCCGCCGTCTCCTCGTCGACGATCGGGATCAGCCCGCCGGCGAGGGATGCGAAGGACTCGATGTCCGACTTGTCGCGGTTGGCCGCCTGCACGAACAGATCGGTCTGGACCCGCAGGATGACGGGCTTCAGGTCGAGATGCGCGATGCGCGACAGTTCGATCAGCCCGGACAGGTCGGGCGCGACCTCGACGGATGGGGGCATGGCACTTCGGATACGCAGGAACTGCAACGACCATCACGCTAGGGCCTTTTGCGTGAATCGACCTTTAATCCTCCTTCCCGACGGCCGTGTCGTCCTGCGCCAATCTTGCCTGCGCCAATATTGGACCCGATCGATCGATACGTGCCTCAGGCCTTGGTCCCGCTCACCGTGACGCGGCCCTCGACCGGGTAGGCCGGATCGTTGTAGCCGGGCGTCGAGGGGTGGCCGGTCACGACGAGGCCGTCGACCAGGGCCTCGTCCTCTGGGGTGAAGGCGTAGTCGAGCCCGCCGAGGTAGTCGGTCCACTGCGCCAGCGTGCGCGGACCCGCGATGACCGCTGTCACCGCGCGGTTGTTCATCACCCAGCCGAAGGCGAACTGGCCGGCGGTGATGCCGCGGGCCTCGGCATGGTCCTTCAGGGTGCGGGCGATGCGTAGCGATTCCGGGCGCCATTCCGTCTGCATCATCCGCGTGTCCTGGCGGCCGGCGCGGGTGTCGGCCGGAGGCGGGGCGTCGGGATCGTACTTTCCGGTCAGCACGCCGCGGGCGAGCGGCGAGTACGGCACCACCCCGATGCCGAAATGCGCGCAGGCCGGCAGGTGCTCGGTCTCGGGCATGCGGTTCAAGGCGTTGTAATAGGGCTGGCTCACCACCGGCCGGTCGATGCCGTAGGCGTCGCACAGGCGGCAGATCTCGGCGATGCGCCAGGAGCGGTGGTTCGAGACGCCGAAATGCCGGATCTTTCCCTGTCGGACCAGCGTCTCCATCGCCCGCACGGTCTCGTCGAGCGGCGTCGCGTGATCCTCCCGGTGGAGGTAGTAGATGTCGATGAAGTCGGTGCCGAGCCGGCGCAGGCTCTCGTCGGCGGCGCGGAGCACGTGGACGCGCGACAGGCCGCGGTCGTTGGGTCCGTCGCCCATCGGGTTCGCCACCTTGGTGGCCAGCACCCAGGCATGCCGGTCGGCGGCGATCGCCCGGCCGGTGATCTCCTCCGAGACGCCGGCGTTGTAGACGTCGGCCGTGTCGATGAAGTTCACGCCCGCCTCGCGGGCGCTGGCGACGATGCGCGCGGAATCGGCCTCGTCGGTGGCGCCGCCGAACATCATCGTGCCGAGGCAGATCGGCGAGACCTTGAGGCCGGAGCGGCCAAGCGTGCGGTAATCCATCGGATGCGATCCTGCGTCGTTGGGTTGCGGGGCTATCTCGGCCGCGCTCCGGTGCGGTCAACCGTCTTCGCGCGTTCGAAACCGAAAACGGCCCGCATCCGTAACCGTGGGGCGAACCCAGCGAATGGATCGCGAGCGTTCCCCGCCGGCCGTTCCGGGCCGCGAACCGTCACCGACAGCCGATACGAAGAGCCGCCATGTCCGACGCCCGGTCCCACGCCCTGCCGCTGCCCTGGCTCGACCGCACCGGGCGCCTTTCGCTCCTGAAGCTCGCGGCGTTCCTGCTCGCCGTCGCGCCGGCCTGCTACCTCGCGGGCGCCTACGCGACGAACACCCTCGGGCCCAAGCCGATCACGGCGCTGATCCACGGCACCGGCGAGTGGACCATCCGCTTCCTGCTGGCCTCCCTTGCGGTCACGCCGCTGCGACGGGTGGCGAACTGGCCGAAGCTGATCAACGTCCGCCGCCTTATCGGGGTCACCACCCTGGCCTACGCGCTGGCGCACCTGACGCTCTACGTGGTCGACCAGAACTTCGACCTCGCCAAGGTCGTGTCCGAGATCGCACTGCGGTTCTACCTGACGATCGGCTTCGTCGCGCTCCTCGGCCTGATCGCGCTCGGCGCCACCTCGACCGATGCTGCGATCCGGCGGATGGGAAAGAACTGGACGCGGCTGCACAAGGCGGCCTACGCGATCGGCATTCTCGGCCTGCTGCACTACTTCCTGCAATCGAAGATCGACGTCTCCGACCCGGTGTTCTGGACCGGGCTCTTCGTGCTGCTGATGGGCTGGCGCCTGATGCAACGCGTCCGCCTGCCGATGCGGCCGTGGTCGCTGGCGCTGCTGGCGGTCGCCGCCGGCCTCGCGACGGCGGGGATCGAGGCGGCGTGGTACGGGATCAAGAGCGGCATCCCGGCCGACCTCGTGCTCGGCGCCAACCTCGACTTCTCCGACGTGATCCGCCCCGCCTGGTGGGTGCTCGCCATCGGCCTGCTGCTGCCGGTGGTCGCCCTGGTTCGCGGGATGCCGGCTGCGCGCAAGCCCGCGCCGCGGGTGGAGCGGCCGCACCGCGTCCAACCGGCCGGATGACCGCCTTGCTCCCGGAGGCACGCGGACGCACAACCCGGCCGGCCCCGACGCGGGCCGAACGGAGCTCGACCTGTCCATGCGCGGTTTCCTGAGCCGATCCCTGTTCGCCCTGGCGCTCGTCGCCCCCAGGGCGGCACTCGCGGCCTGCCCCCTGCCGGAGCCGCCGCCGGCCTCGGCCAAGCCGGAGAAGCCGGCCCTGCCGGCAAAGCCCGCCTGCCTCGACGCCAAGGGCGGATGCCCCGGCTGGGAGGCCTACAGCTACAACGACGCGATCAAGGCCTACAACCTGCAGCTCCAGGCCTTTCGGCCTCTGGCCGAAGGCTACCTGCAGAAGCTCAACGCCTACGTGAAGGCGAGTGCCGACTACGCGCAGTGCGAAGTCAAGTCGATGCAGTAGCCGCCGCTTCGCGACGGCGTCGCCGACTGCTAGGATCGGCCGATGAGCGCTCAGCCCAAGCTTCGGCCCGATCCGGGAATGACTTGGATCAGTTCCTGACCTGGGCCGAGGATCGACCTGGCCGCCACGAAATTCTGAACGGCGAAGTCTTCGCCATCTCGCCGCAGCGCGCACGGCATGCCCGCGCCAAATCTAGGATCTTCGTAGCCTTGCACGCCGCGGTTCGTGCCGGCGGCCTCCCGTGCGAGGTGTTTCCGGACGGCATGACCGTGCGGATCGATCCGACCACTGCTTTCGAGCCGGACGCCCTCGTCGTGTGCGGCTCCCGGATGGATGCCGACGCGGTCGAGGTGAACGATCCGTTGATCGTCGTCGAGGTGATCTCGCCGAGCACCAAGGCGATCGACACCGGCGTCAAGTTCGCCGGGTATTTCAGCCTCGCCAGCGTGATGCACTACCTGATCGTCGATCCCGTCAAACGCCTCGTCATCCATCACCGCCGTGGCGCCGAGGTGATCGAGTCGCGGATCGCGGCCGACGGCGTGCTCCGGCTCGATCCGCTCGGCCTCGACGTGCCGGTCGCCGAGATGTTCGCCGACGCCTGAGCCGCCTCGCTTGACCCGTTCGGACGCCGGTGCGAGAGCGCGGGCAGATTTCGAAGGGACGACCGAATGACCGCTCAGCTCGACCTCCTGGTGCTCGGCAACGCCATCGTCGACGTCATCGCCCGCACAGACGAGGGCTTCCTCGCAGACCAGGGCGTGCCGAAGGGCGCGATGGCGCTCATCGACGAGCCGCGCGCCGAGGCGTTGT
Source organism: Methylobacterium sp. WL103 (assembly GCF_008039885.1). Classification (NCBI taxonomy): domain Bacteria; kingdom Pseudomonadati; phylum Pseudomonadota; class Alphaproteobacteria; order Hyphomicrobiales; family Methylobacteriaceae; genus Methylobacterium; species Methylobacterium sp. WL103. Next base: position 1,394 of record NZ_VRUX01000277.1, on the reverse strand, counting down.
TTTCCGCGATGGGGCCGGCGACGATCGTGTCGGGCGGGTCGGGCGCCAACACGGCGGTCGGCGCCGCGCTGCTCGGCGCCAAGACCGGCTTCGTCGGCAAGGTCCGCGACGACGAGCTCGGCCGCCTGTTCAGCCACGACCTGAAGGCGACCGGCGTCGCCTTCGGCGTGCCGGCCGCGACCGACGGCCCCGCCACCGCCCGCTGCTTCGTGCTGGTGACGCCGGACGGCGAACGCACGATGAACACCTATCTCGGCGCATGCCAGGGCCTGTCGCCCGCCGACCTCGACGAGGCGGTCGTCGAGAGCGCCCGCGTCGTCTACCTCGAAGGCTACCTCTGGGACCCGCCGGCCGCCAAGGACGCGTTCCGCAAGGCGGTGTCGATCGCGCACGGTGCCGGCAATGCGGTGGCGCTCACCCTCTCGGACGCGTTCTGCGTCGGCCGCTACCGCGACGAATTCCTCGGCCTGATCCGAGACGGCAGCGTCGACATCCTGTTCGCCAACATCGGCGAGCTGCAGAGCCTGTACCAGACCGACGACCCGGACGCGGCGCTCAAGGCCTTGCGCGACGAACGCGACGGCCGCGGCAAGCACCTCCTCGGCCTCGTCACGCGCTCGTCCGAGGGCGCGATGGTGGTGAAGGGCGGCGAGATCCGCTCGGTCGAGGCGTCGCCGGTGCGCGAGGTCGTGGACACCACCGGCGCCGGCGACCTCTTCGCCGCCGGCTTCCTGGCCGGGCACGCCCGCGGCCTCGACTACGTCACCGCGGCCCGCCTCGGCGCGCTGGCGGCGGCGGAGGTGATCCAGCACATCGGCGCCCGGCCGCAGGGCGACCTCGTGGCGCTCGCCAAGGCGCAGGGCCTGATCTGAGGCGTCAGGGCCGCAGCAGCACCTTGCCCACCGCCTCGCGGCGGCTGAGGATGCCGAGGGCCGCGGCGTAGTCTTCGAGGGGGTAGGCGCCGTGCACCCGCGCGGTCAGCCGACCCTCGGCGACCCAGGCCAGCATCTGGCGCTGGTTTTCGCGGTGCACCTCCGGCTCGCGCTCGGTGAACACGCCCCAGTGGACGCCCATCACGTCGAGTTCCTTGAGCAGCATGATGTTGAGCGGCAGGCGCGGGATCTCGCCGGCGGCGAAGCCGACGACGAGGAGGCGCCCGCGCCAGGTCAGCGCGCGGAAGGCCGGCTCCGAGAACGCGTCGCCGACAGCGTCGTAGACCACGTCGACGCCCTTGCCCCCGGTCGCCTCCTTGAGGGCGTCACGCAAGGTCGCCGGGTCGTAGACGAGGCCGATCTCGGCCCCGTGCTCGCGCGCGACCGCGAGCTTGTCCTCCGACGAGGCGCAGGCGATGACGCGGGCGCCGAGCAGCGCCCCGAGTTCCACCGCCGCGAGGC
>NZ_VRUX01000276.1:0-5460 GCF_008039885.1 Methylobacterium sp. WL103 | reverse complement strand
GGCGCACGGACCCGCCCGCATCCTCGTGAACTGCGCCGGCATCGCCCCGGCCGCCCGCATCGTCGGGCGCGACGGGCCGGCCTCGCTCGAAGCCTTCGCGAAGGTGATCCAGGTCAACCTGGTCGGCTCGTTCAACCTGATGCGGCTGGTGGCGGCGGGGGCGGCCGGGCTCGACCCGCTCGAGGGCGGCGAGCGCGGGGTGATCGTCTCCACCGCCTCGATCGCCGCCTACGAGGGCCAGGTGGGACAAGCCGCCTACGCCGCCTCGAAGGCCGGCATCGTCGGGCTGACGCTGCCGGCGGCCCGCGAGCTCGCGCCGCTCGGCATCCGCGTCTGCGCCATCGCGCCCGGCATCTTCGGCACGCCGATGCTCCTCGGCCTGCCCCAGGAGGTCCAGGATAGCTTAGGGGCCGCGGTACCCTTCCCCGCCCGCCTCGGCCGGCCGGAGGAATACGCCGACCTCGTGCTGGCGATCGTCCGCAACCCGATGCTCAACGGCGAGACCATTCGGCTCGACGGCGCGTTGCGCATGCAGGCGCGCTGAGGCTTCGCACGAATCTCAGCCTGACGCCGGTACGTCCGCTCGGTATCTGGGACCCGACATGTCGCAAACCTTCGACTGGACCTCCGCCTACCCCTCGATCCGCATGCCGATGTTCGGCCGCAACGTGGTCGCGACCTCGCACGCGCTGGCGGCGCAGGCCGGGATGCGGATGCTGTGGAAGGGCGGCAACGCGGTCGACGCCGCGATCGCCACCGCCGCGGCCAAGACGCTCACCGAGCCGTGCAGCAACGGCCTCGGCTCGGACGCCTTCTGCATCCTCTGGGACGGCAAGGAATTGCACGGCCTCAACGCCTCGGGCGGCGCGCCGGCGGCGTGGACGCCGGACTACTTCGCGCGGAAATACGGGCCGGCCGCCCGCCCGCCGATGCGCGGCTGGGATTCGGTGACGGTGCCCGGCGCCGTCGGCGCCTGGGTCGCCCTGTCCGAGCGCTTCGGCAAGCTGCCCTTCGCCGACCTGATGGAGCCGGCGATCGAGATCGCCGAGCGCGGATACCTCGCGCCGATCGTGGTGCAGCAGAAATGGGCCGCCGCGGCGCAGGTCCCCGACCTCGTGCGCCAGCCGGGTTTTGCCGAGTTCTTCCTGCCCCGCGGCCGCGCGCCGGACGTCGGCGAACTGGTGACGCTCAAGGCCGCCGCGCGGACGCTCCGCGCCATCGCCGAGACCAAGGGCAAGGCCTTCTACGAGGGCGAGATCGCCGAGGCCATGGCGCGGCACGCGAGCGAGAACGGCGGCGCGATGACGGTGGCGGACCTCGCCGCCTACCGCCCGGAATGGGTGACGCCGACGAAGAAGGACTACCGCGGCTACACGCTCCACGAGATCCCGCCGAACGGGCAGGGCATCGCCGCGCAGATCGCGCTCGGCATCCTCCAGAACTTCGACCTCGCCGGGATGGCGGTGGACGGCGCGGCGGCGCAGCACCTGCAGATCGAGGCGATGAAGCTCGCCTTCGCCGACACCTACCGGTACGTCGCCGACGGCTTTGCGATGCAGGTGAGCCCCGAAGCGATGCTCGACGACGCCTACCTGGCCTCGCGCGCCAAGCTCATCGATCCGCGTCGCGCCCAGGATTTCGGCGCCGGCAACCCGGTGCGCGGCGGCACGATCTACCTCACCGCAGCCGACGAATCCGGCATGATGGTGAGCTTCATCCAGTCGAACTTCATGGGCTTCGGCTCTGGCGTCGTGCTGCCGGACTGGGGCCTGTCGCTGCAGAACCGCGGCTACGGCTTCGTCCTCGACGCAGCGAGCCCGAACTGCGTGGCGCCGGGCAAGCGCCCGTTCCACACCATCATCCCCGGCTTCCTCACCAAGGACGGCGCCCCGGTGATGAGTTTCGGCGTGATGGGCGGCAACATGCAGCCGCAGGGCCACCTGCAGACCCTGGTGCGGATGATCGACCACGGCCAGAATTCGCAAGCCGCCTGCGACGCCCCGCGCTGGCGCTTCAACCAGGGCTTCGAGATCAACGCCGAAGCGGCCATGGCGCAGGACACCCTCGACGGCCTCGTCGCCCGCGGCCACCGGGTCGACGTGATCCAGGACAGCTACCAGGATTTCGGCGCCGGCCAGTTCATCTGGCGCATGGGCGACCCGGCCATCGAAGGCTACGCCGCCGCCAGCGACCCGCGCCGGGACGGGCAGGCGGTGGTGTGGTGAGGCGCGGATGGGGCGTCGGCCCGAGGCGCGGGCCTGGTCGACTGACGGGTCTCGTCCCGGCCTCGCCGTTCGCGCGTCCATCCACGCGCGGACGCGGCTGTCGGAAAGGATGCCGGGCCGACGTGGGAATGCCCGCTTTCCGCCTGTCTTCGAGTCCCGCGTCCGGCGCGGTCTGAAAGCAGGTCCCGGCCGCGTCGATCCGGTCGCGCCTCGCGCGCCCTTCGTTGAGCTCGCGGCCCCGGCGGTCTATGCACGGACCCCATGGACCTCCAAGCTTCTGCGAGCCGATCCCCGGCGCCCCTCGCCTGCCAGATGCGGCCATCCAGGAACGCGGCGCCGTTCCTGCCCATGAGCCGCGCCGAGATGGACGCGCTCGGGTGGGACGCCTGCGACATCGTCCTGGTGACGGGCGACGCCTACGTCGATCATCCGAGCTTCGGCATGGCCATCATCGGCCGGCTGCTCGAGGCGCAGGGGTTCCGGGTCGGCATCATCGCGCAACCGGACTGGCAGTCGGCGGAGCCGTTCAAGGCGCTGGGCCGGCCAGCGCTGTTCTTCGGCGTCACCGGCGGCAACCTCGATTCGATGGTGAACCGCTACACGGCGGACCGTCGCCTGCGCCACGACGACGCCTACACGGCGGGCGGCGAAGGTGGAAAGCGCCCCGACCGCTCGACCATCGTCTACACGCAGCGCTGCCGCGAGGCCTACAAGGACGTGCCGATCATCCTCGGCGGCATCGAGGCCTCGCTGCGCCGCATCGCCCACTACGATTACTGGTCCGACAAGGTCCGCCGCTCGATCCTGGCGGATGCCAAGGCCGATCTGCTCCTCTACGGCAACGCCGAGCGCGCCGTGGTCGAGGTGGCCAACCGCCTCGCGGCCGGCGCGGCGCCGCAGGACCTCGATTCCGTCCGGGGCGTCGCCCTGTTCCGCCGCGTGCCCGAGCACTACACGGAGTTGCCCGCCGACGACCTCGATTCGGCCGACGAGGCCGCCGGCCGCCGCCCCGGCGAGACCGTGATCCGGCTGCCCGCCTACGACGAGGTCAAGGACGACAAGGAGGCCTACGCCCGCGCCTCGCGGGTGCTGCACCGGGAGGCCAACCCAGGCAACGCCCGCCCCCTCGTCCAGCGCCACGGCGACCGCGACCTGTGGCTGAACCCGCCGCCGATCCCGCTCTCCAGCGAGGAGATGGATGCGGTCTACGACCTGCCCTACGCCCGCGCGCCCCATCCGTCCTACGGCGACGCGAAGATCCCCGCCTGGGACATGATCAAGTTCTCGGTGACGATCATGCGCGGCTGCTTCGGCGGCTGCACCTTCTGCTCCATCACCGAGCACGAGGGGCGCGTCATCCAGAACCGCTCGGAGGGCTCGATCCTGCGCGAGATCGAGCTCATTCGCGACAAGACGCCGGGCTTCACGGGCGTGATCTCGGATGTCGGCGGGCCGACGGCCAACATGTACCGGATGGCGTGCAAGGACCCGAAGATCGAGGCGGCGTGCCGCCTGCCGTCCTGCGTCTTCCCGGACATCTGCCCGAACCTGAACACCTCGCACGACGACCTGATCCGGCTCTATCGCAAGGTCCGCGAGGTCGAGGGCGTCAAGAAGGTGATGGTGGCGTCGGGCGTGCGCTACGACCTCGCGGTCCGAAGCCCCGAATACGTCGAGGAGCTGGTGACCCACCACGTCGGCGGCCGCCTCAAGATCGCGCCCGAGCACACCGAGCGCGGACCCCTCGACCTGATGATGAAGCCGGGCATCGGCACCTACGACCGCTTCAAGGAGATGTTCGACGCCGCCGCCAAGAAGGCCGGCAAGAAATACTACCTGATCCCGTATTTCATCGCGGCCCATCCGGGCACGACCGACGAGGACATGCTGAACCTCGCCCTGTGGCTGAAGAAGAACGACTACCGCGCCGACCAGGTGCAGACGTTCCTGCCCTCGCCCATGGCGACCGCCACGACCATGTACCACACCGAGATCAACCCGCTGGAGGGCGTGCGGCGCGGCGGCAGCCAGCCGGTCGACGCGATCAAGGGGATGCGGCAGCGCCGGCTGCACAAGGCGTTCCTGCGCTACCACGACCCCGAGAACTGGCCCCTGCTACGGGAGGCGCTGCGAACGATGGGCCGCGCCGACCTGATCGGGCCGAGGCCGGAGCAGCTCGTGCCGTCCTCGCAGCCGCCGGGAACGGGCCTGGGCAAGGCGGGGGGCAAGACGGGAGGCCTGCCGCGACCCGCGCGCCACCCGGGCGCGCCGCGTTTCACCACCAAGGGCATACCGTTGCGGAAGTGACGGCCTGGCGCCTCGCCCCCGAGCCGGCCGGCGGCCGACCCGGAAGATGACGGAGGGCTGCGTGAGCCTGGTCCGGCTCCTTGCGGGGCTCGGCCTCCTCCTGCAGGCGGCTTGCGACCGGCCGGGCGCGTGCCCCGCCGGTCAGGCGGTCGCCCTGTCGGCCGACGCGGCGGAGCGGAGGATCGCGGCCGTCCTGCCGAAGGGATGGACCGTCGCCGCCCGGGCGAAGGGGGTCGTGCCCTATGGCGTCGTCCCGGGCCCCGGGGGACCCGACGCCGCGGCGGTGCGTCTGACGCTCGTCGGGCCGGAGCGGGTCGCGATCAGCGGGTATCACTGCGTGCGGGGCGCCTTCTGCGCCGAGCCGATCGCGGCGCGCGAGGCCGTCGAGGTCTGGATCGTGTCGGCCGCCTTCGCCGAGTCCGCGGGTCCGCCGGCCATGACCACCCGAGGCGCATCCCTGATCGCAAGCTGCCGGGGCCGGGCGATCTACGGTCTGGCCTCCCGCTACGCCGGAGAGGCGATCGACTTCGATGGCGGCTTCACGGGCAGCTCCACCGAGACGTCCCGCATGCCGCCTGCGTCCGGCGACCTGCCGGTCTCGTGGCAAACTTGGCGGCAGGACGTGGGAGCGGTCGTCCGGTGATCCGGGCCGGGCCGGCCCGACGCGGCGGTCTTCCCGCCCGGGATCGTCCACGGGGCCGCGCCGGCGCCTGCTGGCGATCGCGCGTCGGCGCTGTAGGCTGGCGCGGCGAAACACCCTTCCGCCGAGGCGCCCGGCCATGACCCCGTTCCTGTTCCAGACCACGCCGAACCTGCTGTTCGAGGCCGGGGCGGTCGCCAAGATCCCCGACCTCGTCGCCGGGCTCGGGGCGAAGAACGTCCTGCTGGTGACCGACCGGGGCGTGCGCGCCGCCGGCCTGACCCGGGG
>NZ_VRUX01000275.1:0-5461 GCF_008039885.1 Methylobacterium sp. WL103 | reverse complement strand
GGATGGGGCTCGGCTCGCGGCGCCCGGCGACGGCGGCCGACAGCAGCGACACCGTGCGGAACAGCGCGTCGTCGAAGGAAGTCAACATCACGCCGCGACGCTCGGTGCCGGTGCGGCCCGACGCGACGACCCGGCTTCCGTCCGAAAGTGCGATCCCCGGTGCCCGCCCGTCCAGCAGGCTGGCGAGGAGGCCCGCCTCGCCGGCGCAACCGTCGAAGGTCAGCCGCCAGATCGCATCGGCCGCCTCGGATTCGACGTCGCCGCAGAGGTCGAGGATCAGGTCCGGGCGGGCGCGCCCCGCCTGCGGCCAAGCCGACAGGTCGGCGGGCGCCGAGGCGCCCGAGCGCGGCAGGCGGTGGATCAGCGATTCCAGGGAGAACAGCAGGTCGGCGTTGGCAGGCCATACGTCCGACCCGGGGCGGGCATCGATCTCGATCGCCTCGACGCCGGGCAGGCCGGCGACCCGGCGGAGCAGCTGCGCCTGCCAAAGCCGCGGCCTCCGACCATCGAGACGCAACCTCAGACGCATGCCGCCGACCGATCTTTCTGGGACATGCCCTCGAACGCAGCGTGGGCGCTGGACGGGATCGGCGTCCAGCGCCAATCCCGGATGCCCGACGCGACCCGCCATCGCGATCTATCACTAACTTTGTAACCGAGACGATAACCGGAAAAACAGAGCGGGCGGCTGATCTAGATTAACCCTCGCCGCAAGAATCGATCCCAGAAGCTGCGCCCCTACGCAGTCTTGAGGGATTTTCATTCACTTGCGCGCAACTTGCACTGTCAGGTCGCACGTCCATAAAAACGACCCCATTCGAGACGACGGTGTCCGACGGTGGAACAGCTGAACAGAAACCTCGCCGTCTCGGCCTGGATGGAGCCGATGGTGCCCGAGCGCGCCGCGCCGTCCAAGCCGGAGACGACGGCCGAACTCGGCGACCTGTGGCGCATCCTCGCCCGACGCTGGAAGATGATCCTCGGCACGGCCGCCGTCCTGGGCCTGGCGGCGCTGGCCTACGCCGTCGTGACGCCCTCTCTCTATACCGCGACCGCGCAGCTCCTGATCGACCCGAGGGACCGCATGGTGGTGACCAACGACATCAACCCCGGCGCGCTCGCGCCCGACGGCGGCGTGACGCAGGTCGAGAGCCAAGTCCGCGTGATCGAATCCGACACCGTTCTGTCGCGCGCCATCGCCGAGACCGGGCTCGACAAGGATCCCGAGTTCGGCGCGGCCAAGGGCGGAGCCGTCGCGGGCGCCGTCCGCTCCCTGCGCGAGCTCGTCACCGGGCCGCAGCCCGAACGCCTGGTCGACGCCCGCGGCCAGTCCCTCGACCGGCTCCGGCGCAAGCTCGCTGTGAAGCGCGCCGACAAGGTCTTCGTCGTCGACGTCATCGTCACGACCACCGACCCGGACAAGTCGGCCCGGATCGTCAACGCCATCGCCAAATCCTACCTCTCCGACCAGAGCGAGGCGCGGGCCGAGGGTGCCAAGCGCGCGGCGGGCGAGCTGCGCGGCCGCCTCGACGACCTGCGCGCTGCGGTCAACCAGGCCGACATGCGGCTCGAGGACTACAAGGCGAAGAACGGGCTGATCGCATCGAGCGGGCGCCTCGTCGGCGAGCAGCAGCTCACCGACAGCAACGCCCGCGTCGTCGCGGCCCGCACCCGCACGGCCGAGGCCCGCGCCCGTCTGCAGGGCGTCAAGGATGCCCGCGGCCGGCCCTTCGCCGCCGGCGCGACGCCGGAGGCGATCCAATCCTCGGTGATCGACCGCCTGCGCGGCCAGTACGCCGAGCTCGCGAGCAAGGAGGCGGACCTGCGCACCAACCTCGGCGAGCGGCACCCCTTCATCGCCGCGACCCGGGCGCAGATGCAGGACGTGAAGCAGCTGATCGACAGCGAACTCGGGCGCATCGCGCAAGCCGCGGAAGCCGAATACCAGCGGGCGCAGGCCAACGAGCGCACGCTCACCGCGGACCTCGAGAAGCTCCAGAAGCAATCCGCCGTCAGCGCGCAGTCGAGCATCCGCCTGCGCGAGTTCGAGCGCGACGTGGAAGCGAGTCGCTCGGTCTACAACAACTTCCTGGTGCGCTCGCGCGAGCTGAAGGAGCAGACCGGCATCGACACCACCAACGCCCGCGTCATCACCTGGGCGCGCCCGCCTGCCGATTCGTCATGGCCGCCGCGGCTGTTCCTGGTGCTCGCCGCCTCCCTCGCGGGCCTCGGCCTCGGCACCGGCTTCGCCCTGGTACGGGAATATGCCGAGCCGACGGTGCTGTCGCAGCGCCAGCTCGAACGCCTGTCGAACGCGCCGGTCGTCGCGACCCTGCCGCGCCTGCGCCGGGGGGGCGACGGCGCCAGCGCGTCGGTGGCGGGCTTCACCCTCGACCACCTGCACGAATCGGCCGAGGGCGGCCGCTCGATCAGCATCCTCGTCACCTCCGGCGAGGCGGAGGACGCCGACCGCAAGGCGGTGATCGACCTGCTCGCCTCCGTCGCCGTCGCCCGCGGCGAGCGCGTGTTGATCGTCGACGCCGACATGCGCATCGATGATTCGCAGGTCGGCGGCCTCCTCGACGTCTTGCGCGGCGAGCAGAGCCTGAACGCCGTCGCCCGCCTCGACCCGGCCACGGGCGCGCGCCGGATCGGCATGGGCGACGCGCAGAAGCCGGTGCGCGACGCGTTCCTGCGCACCAACGTCGAGCGTTTCCTCGCCGGGGTGAAGGGGCGCTACGAGCTGGTGATCCTCGATGGCGGCGTGCTCTCCGAGAACCTGCGGATCGGGCCGGTCGCGGCCGCGGCGGACCGCCTGCTGCTGATCGTGCGCAACGGCGCCACCCGCCAGCGCGACCTCCTGAACCTCGTCGGCACGTCGGAAGCCCTAGGGCGGCCGGTCTCGGGCTCGCTCCTGCTCGATGCCCGCGCGGCGAGCTGAGGCGGCACCCGTGACCCGGGCCTATCGCTCCGCAGCGACAGGCGGCTCCGTCCGCCGGACGCCGCAAGCGTTCCCGTTGCCGTCGCTCGTGGGGTTCGAATCCTGGGCCTTGGTGGCGCTGGCGCTCGTCACCTGGGGCCTGTCGGGTGGGATGCTCTGGGTGCTGGGCATCAACTACGACGGCATCACCGGCTCGGCGGCGCAGAAGGTCCACCCGGCGAGCTATCTCGCGGTCCTTCTGTTCGGCTGGACGATGCTGCGATCCGGCAACCCGGTGATCGCGGTGGCGGCAGCCGGCGAGCGGCGGCCGGCCAGCACGCTGCTCTGCCTCGTCGGATTCGGTCTGCTCGCCTTCATCGCTTCACGCAACGGCACTGGGCTCGCCGGCTCGATCGACACCTACGTGCTCACCGGCCTCGTCGTGATCCTGATGGCCGACCGGGACGCGATCACCATGCGACGCGTGGAGATCGCGGTGCACGCGGTGATGGTCACGAACGCCTTGCTCGGCCTCTTCGAGTTCGCAAGCGGCCAGCGCTTCTTTCCGTTCCGCATGGACGGGCAGGCCTTCGACACCGACACGCGCTCGGCCGCGCTGCAGGGGCATCCCCTGTCCAACGCGACGCTGACCGCCTGCTACATCCTGGCGCTGTTCAACGGCGGCGGCCGGTTGCGGCCGACGACGCGGGCCGGGTTCATCGTCCTGCAGCTCGTGGCCTTGATCACCTTCGGCGGACGCTCGGCCACGGTGGTGACGCTGGCCTTCGGCAGCGTCTTCGCGGTGGTCGCCCTGAACCGCGCCCTGCGCAACGGGCGGGTGCCGCTGCTCGGCGCGGCGATCGCCGCCTTCGGGCTGACCATGGTGCCGATCGTGGTCGGCGGCCTCGCCGTCGGCGGCTTCTTCGACGCGCTGCTGGAGCGCTTCGTCTCGGACGGCGGCAGCGCCAACGCCCGGGTCGAGATGCTGGCGATCTTCGACGCGATCCCGTTCCGCGACCTGCTCGTTGGGCCTGACCCGTCGGTGGTCGACACCCTGCGCCGGATGTACGGGCTCGAATGGGGCATCGAGAACCCGATCGTGCGCAGCCTGCTCTACAACGGCGTCGCGATGACGGTGCTGCTCATCGTCGCCATCGCGCTGTTCCTCTACGAGGTGGCGCGCCAGTGCCGGCACGGCGTGTTCCTGCCGATCCTCGCCTTCGTGGTGCTGATCAACACGTTCGAGAGCATCGGCGGCAAGACGACCATGCTCGCCAAGTTCGCGCTGATGCTGCTGGTGCTCTACCCGCGCCGACCGGTCATCGCCTCGGCGTCCCCGGCATCGCCAAGCCGAGCGCCGCGATGATCGCGGGATCGATCCGGTGGGCGTCGTCCATTAGGCCGAGCCCGTCGAACAGGTTCCAGAACGCCCAGGCGAAGCCCGCCGCCTCCGCCGCCTCGCGCACGTCGCGGATGTAGCGGGCGCGGTCGGGCGCACGCGAGGCGACGTAGCGCGCATCGCTCTTCAGGGCGCCGAACTCGCCCATCAGGATCCGCCCCGGCGGGATGCCGTAGAGGTCGGCCCAGGTGCGGATGTCGACGAGGTTGCGGTCGAGGTAGCCGCGGTCCGGGTCGGCGGCGAAATACTCCTTCAGCTTCGCCTCGGTCACGGCGTAGGCCGCCGCCTTGTCCGTCTCCGAGGTTTGGGCGTCGGCGCGCATGCGGGCTCGGACCGCCGCGAGAGTCTCCTCCAGTTTCCCGGCGCGGGCCGGCCAGGGCACGTCGTTCAGCGCCCGGTAGATCGGCTCGTCCTTCATCCACGGCGCGCCCTGGTGCGAGAACAGGTACGGCTCGTAGAAGTGGAAGGTGAAGAGCACGGGGTCCAACGCGGTAAAGGCCGCGGGATCGAGTGCGGTCAGGCCCGCGCCCATGCCGCCGCAGGCGCCGGTCGCAACCAGCGTCAGGGACGGCGCCGCCTTTCGCGCGGCGCCGAGGAGGGCCTTCTGCACCCGGTTCCAGGCCACCGCCCCGCAGGCCTGCGGAGGCTCGTTGACCGGTTCCAGTGCGATGCGGCCGGGCGCCCGGGCGCCGAAGCGCCGCGCCAGCTCGACGACCACGTCGCGGTAGGCGGAAAATAGCGGCGCTGTCGCCGAGCCGTAGAACCGGTCCGGGGTGTAGTGGTGCGTCGCGGCGTTGGCCTGGACGTTCAGCACCAGGGAGAGCCGGCTCGCGAGGATCAGGTCGACCGCCTCGGACAGGATGCCGAACAGCCGCTCGCGTTGCGCCCCGGCAAGGGCGGCGAACGGGCCGGGATCGATCGGCAGGCGCACGAAGTCGAACCCCGCTTCGGCCAGCCGGCGCAGGTCGTCGGCATTCGGCACCGGCCGGTCGGGCTGGAACGGCGGCCAGGCGTAGTCGGTGCGCGGCGCCAGGAACTCCTGTGTCAGCGAGAACCAGGGCCACAGGCTGATGCCGCGGCGCAGGACCAGCGGCTCGGGCGGCCGACTTTTCGTGGGGCGACATCCTCGCCGCCTACGAGCG
>NZ_VRUX01000274.1:0-5461 GCF_008039885.1 Methylobacterium sp. WL103 | reverse complement strand
CGCCGGCGCGGCCCGGAACGTTGCCGACGAGGGGCGCCTGGGCGGCGCCTTCGGCGGAGGGGTTGGTCTGCTGGGTGCAGACGACCTGCTCCTTCTTCACCAGCACGAAGCAGATGCTCATCTCGCCGGTGCGGTAGTTCACCCGGAACACGCCCGCCTCGCGGGTGTGGCGCGTGGCGACGAGGCCGTATTCCGACGGGGGCTGCGCGCCGGCCCCCTCGCCCGCCGCGAAGCAGACCGTTAGGCCGATGCCGCCCCCGACGTCCTGCAGCCCGTACTGGCACGAGGTGACCTCACCCGTGACCTTGTCGACCCGGTACATGCGGTTGAGGTCGGCCTGCGGGGCCGGGACGAACTCGAACGAGGCGGCGGCGGCGGAAACCGGCGCGAGCAGGCAGAGGCCGAGGGCGAGCAGGCGGATGTTCATGGACGGTCCCGGGGTGTGACGCCCTCTCCTTTCACGGGGGTTTCGGGCAAGTCTGGGGCGTCGGATGTCGTCCGCGCCCCGAGGGGTGCCGGAAACTTGCCCCGTCCGCCGCGGGCGGCTAGCGAGGGCGCCATCCCCGCCCCTTGCGAAAGCTCGCGATGTCCACCTTGCCGAAGATCGCCGTGTTCGACCTCGACGGCACCCTGGCCGAGACCGCGGGCGACCTGATCGGCACGCTGAACGTACTGCTGCTGCGCGAGGGCCTGCCGGAACTGCCGCTCGCGGAGGCGCGGGACCTGATCGGCGCCGGCGCCAAGGCGCTGATCCGCCGCGGCTTCGAGGCCGCCGGCAAGGCGCTGACGCCCGAGCGGCACGAGGCGCTGTTCGCCGACTTCCTGGAGCATTACGGCGCGCACCTGTGCGACCGCTCGCACCTCTATCCCGGCGTGGTCGAGGCGCTCGACCGGCTTGAGGCCGAGGGTTTCCGGCTCGCCGTGTGCACCAACAAGGTCGAGCTCCACGCCGTCGACCTGCTCGACAAGCTCGGCATCGGCGGTCGCTTCGCCGCGATCTGCGGGCGCGCGACCTTCCCCTACAGCAAGCCCGATCCGCGCCACATCACCCTGACGATCGCCAAGGCCGGAGGCGACCCCGCGCGCGCGGTGATGGTCGGGGATTCCCGCGCCGACATCGATGCGGCCAAGGCCGCCGGCATCCCGGTGGTGGCGGTCACCTTCGGCTACACCGACACGCCGGTGGACCGGCTCGGGCCGGACCGGGTGATCAGGCATTTCACCGAGCTCGCCGACGCGGTTGCCGAGCTGGTGCCGCCGCGGGCGTAGGCGTCTTCGTTCCTACGCGTAATCCTCCGGCACCTGCACCTTGCCCGCGCGCAGCACCGTGTAGAGGAACGGCACGAACAGCAGCGTCGCCGGCGTACCGAAGGCGATGCCGCCCATCACGGCGCGCGCCAGCGCCGCGTTCTGCTCGCCGCCCTCGCCCGTGCCGAGCGCCATCGGGATCAGCCCGAGGAACATCGCGCCCGCCGTCATCAGCACCGGGCGCAACCGGGTCTCGCCGGCCAGGAGCGCCGCCTCGATCGCCGAGCAGCCCGTCGCCTCGCGGTGCTCGCGCGCGAAGGTGACGAGCAGGATCGAGTTCGCCGACGCGATGCCCACCGACATGATCGCGCCGAACAGCGACGGGATCGAGAAGGTGGTGCCGGTCACGAACAGGCTCGCGACGATGCCGCAGAAGGCGAGCGGCAGCGCCGCCAGGACCACGAACGGGTCGCCCCAGCTCTGATAGTTCACCGCCATCAGCAGGTAGACCGCCACGAGCGCGATGCTGAGGCCGACGCCGAGGCGCACGAAGGCCGAGTCCATGTTCTCGATCTGCCCGCGCACGGTGATCTTGTCGGGGGCCGGCAGCGCCTTCTGCTCCTCGTCGACGATGGTGCGGATTTCTCGCGCCACCGAGCCGAGGTCGGAATCCTGCACAGCCGCGTAGATGTTGTAGGTCGGCGCGGTGTTGACGTGGTTCACCACCGTCTGCGTCGCCTGGCGGCGCACGGTCGAGACGCTGGACAGCAGGGTCAGCACGCCCGGCTGGTCGCTGTTGGCCCGCACCAGCAGCGGCGTGTTCTGAAGGTCGGTCAGCGAGGCGTTGCGGTATTCCGGCGTCTGCACCCAGAGTTGGTACGGGATGCCGGTCTTCGGATCGGTCCAGAAGTTCGGGGTCACTTGGAAGGAGCCCGACAGGGAGACGTTGAGCCCCTGCGCCACCTGCTGCTGCGTCAGCCCGAGTTCCGAGGCGAGACGGCGATCCACGTCGACGAAGAATTGCGGCGTGCCGACGATCTGGTGGAGGTGCACGTCGACGGCGCCCTTGGTCTCCTTCAGGCGGCGCACGATGTTCTGGGCGACCGCGAGGTCCTTCTCGGCGTTGCGCCCGGACACCTGCACGTCGATCTGCGCCAGCGTGCCGAAGTTGAGGATCTGCGTGATGATGTCGGAGGGCTGGAAGTAGACGATCACGTCGGGGAAGCGCTCGCGCAGCACCTCGCGAAGGCGCTTGGTGTAGGTGCCGACGTCGCCGTGGCCCTCGCGCAGGTTCACCAGCATCTGGCCGTCGTTGTAGCCGACGAAGGAGCCGTCCGAGAACGCGAAGTTGTAGTTGTTCGAGGGCAGGCCGATGTTGTCGAGGATCTGCTCGATCTCGCCCTCGGGGATCACCTCGCGCACCGTCGCGCCGATCGCCGCGAAGACCTGCTCGGCGGTCTCGATCCGCATGCCGGGGCGGGTGCGCAGGTGCAGCGTGAGCTGGCTCGAGGCCACCTGCGGGAAGTAGTCCCGCCCGACGAAGGTGAAGAGCCCGGCGGTGCCGGCGAAGACGAGGACGACGAAGGCGATCGTCGCGACGCGCCGGCGCACGACGACGTGGAGCAGGCCGAGATAGCCGCGGTGGAAGCGTTCGAAGCGGGCCTCGAAGCCGTTCCGGAACCGCCCGGCGAGGTGGAAGACCGGGCGCACGAGCCAGCCGAGGGCGCGTGTCACACGCCCGCGCCGCGGCGGCGGGTGGGCGGCGTCGTGGTCGCCCCCGTGTCGCTCGACGTATTCGCGGGCGACCAGCACGTCGATCAGCACCGGCACGAGGGTGCGCGAGAGCAGGTACGAGGTCAGCATCGCGAACACGACCGCCAGCGCCTGCGGCGTGAAGAGATATTTCGGCGTGTCGGCCAGCGCGAAGACCGAGACGAAGGCCGCGCAGATCGACAGCGTCGAGATCAGCGTCGGCTTGGCGATGCTGGCCGCGCCCTCGACCACGGACTTGCGGAACGGCTCGCCCTCCTCGAACAGCCGGTAGGTGTTCTCGATCGCCACCGTGGCGTCGTCGACGAGGATGCCGACGGCGAGCGCCAGGCCGCCGAGCGTCATCACGTTGATGGTCTGGCCGAGCGCGGCGAGGATCGCCAGCGAGGTGAGGATCGAGAGCGGGATCGAGATCAGCACGACGATCGTCGAGCGCCATGACCCGAGGAACAGCAGGATCGTCAGGCCGGTCAGGCAGGCGGCGATGGCGGCCTCGTGGATCACGCCCTCGATCGCGGCGGACACGAACACCGACTGGTCGAACAGCGGCTTGATCGCCATGCCGTCGGGCGCCGCGGCCTGGATCTCGGGCAGCACCTTCTTGACGTTGTTGACCACGTCCAGCGTCGAGGCGGTTCCGTTCTTGAAGATCCGCATCAGCACCGAATGCAGCCCGTCCGAGCGCACGATGTTGACCTGCGGCGGCCCGCCGTCGCGGACGTAGGCGACGTCGCGCACCAGAACCGGCTGGCCGGCCACCACCTTGATCGGGATCTCGTTGAGGGCTGAGATCGCGTCCGGCGTGGCGTTGAGCAGGACCGGGTATTGCTGCTCGCCGATCTTCACGAGGCCCGAGGGCACCGTGAGGTTTTGGGCCGTCATCGCGTTGGTGACGTCGAGCGCGGTCAGGCCCAGGGCGCGCAGGGCCTGGAGGTCGAGGTCGACCATGATCTGGCGCGGGGTGCCGCCGAAGGGCGACGGCAGGGTCGAGCCCGGCACCTGAACCAGGCGCTGGCGGATGCGGTACTGCGCGTAGTCGTAGACCTTGGTCAGGCTCTCCTTCGTCGATGTCAGCGCGAGCTGGATCACCGGCACCGAGGAGGCCGAGAACCGCAGCACGATCGGCGGCTGCACGCCCGGCGGCATCGCCGAGCGGATCGAGTTCATCGCCGAGACGACCTGCGTGATCGCGAGGTCGACGCTGACCTCGCCGTCGAAGTAGATCTTCTGGATCGCCGTGCCCTGAAGCGTCGTCGATTCCATCCGCTTGATGTTGTTGACGTTGTTCGAGAGCGAGAACTCGGCGTAGGTGGTGATCCGCCGCTCCATCTCCGGCGTGGACAACCCTGTGTAGGTCCAGACCACCACGACCACCGGGATGTCGACGATCGGCAGCACGTCCTTCGGCGCGACGACGATCGCGCCGCCGCCGGCGAGCATCATCAGCACGGCGAGCACGTAGGTGGTGATACGAAACTTCAGCGCGTACTGGACGAGGCCCATTTGGTCTCCGCGACCCGGCTGCGGCCAGATCATCGCATCATGAATGCAGACGCCACCGAACGCGAGATTTGTTTCGCGATCATGTCGTTGCGCCGCGACGGCGAAGAGGCCGCAGCCGCGTCAGACTCGCCGCCCCGGGCCGGGACGCAGCTTCGGTGCCGGCTTATCCGGCGCACCCGGGCAGATCCGGCGCAGCTGCGCCCACTCGGCCTCGCTCAGGATGCGCCGGCCGGATGCGGCGGCGGCGGCCTGCGCCCGGATCGTGGCGGCGCGTTCGCGGGTGAAGGGATGGGTGCGCAGGAAGTCCGGGTCGGTCTCCGCGTCGTCCTTGGCGATCCGCTCCAGCATCGTCGCGAGCGCGGCGGCGTCGCCGCCCGCCGCCTGCATCGTGGCGACGGAATAGGCGTCCGCCGCCCGCTCGGCGTCGCGGCTGTAGCCGGCCGAAAGCGCCGCCTGGCCGAGCGCGACGATGACCGTCGAGCCGGTGAGGTCCCCGAGCACGAGGCTGAGCAGGAACGAGGTGCCAGACGCCTGGATCAGCGCCCGCGTCGGATCGCGCAGGGCCACGTGACCGAGCTCGTGCGCCAGCACGCCCGCAAACTCGTCGGCGCTTCGCGCCTTGGCGATCAGCTCCGAAAGCACGACGACGCGCGCGCCGGGCAGGGTCAGGGCGTTTGCCGTATTGTGCCGGCGCACCGTCACGGCGAGGTCGGACGGCAGGCCGCGACCGGACACGAGGCGGGCGACGAGGCGGTCGAGCACGGCCCGTCCCGCCGGGTCGGCGCAGGCCGGCGGATCGCCCATCAGGTCCAGCACCTGACCCTCGACCGCGGCGCCGAGACGCGCCTCGACGCCGTCCGGTACCAGGGGCGCGAGGAAGCCGGCCGCGACCGGCAGGCCGAAGGCGACCGCGAGGAGGATGGCGACGCCTGCCGCCAGC
>NZ_VRUX01000273.1:0-5471 GCF_008039885.1 Methylobacterium sp. WL103 | reverse complement strand
CGCCGTGCCGACCGGCGGCCGCGACGAGCTCGGCGCGCTGCTGCGGGCCATGGCGACCATGCGCGACAACATCCAGGCGATGATGGAGCGCGAGGTCAGCCAGCGCCGTTCGGCCGAGACCCTGCTCGCCGACGCGCTGCAGAGCTCGCGCGAGGGCGTCGTCGTCGTCGACGCCCACGGGCGGATCGCGCTCGCCAACGCCCAGGCGCTTCAGTTCTTCATCGGTCTGCGCTCGGCGGTCGAGATCGGTTCGTCGGTGACCGCGCTCGCCAACGGCCAGGCCGACGCCCCCGCTGCGCTGGTCGATTGCGCCCGCACCCTTTCGCGGGACGGCGAGGTCCAGCTCGCCGACGGGCGCTGGCTGCGCGTCAGCCGCAGCGCCACCCAGGAGGGCGGGTTCGTCGCCGTGTGCAGCGACATCAGCGTGCTCAAGGAGCAGGAGGCCGGGCTCACCCAGACCAACCTGCGCCTGGACGCGGCGCTCGACAACATGAGCCAGGGCCTGTGCCTGTACGACGCCGACCACCGGCTGATGGTGGTGAACCGGCGCTACGGCGAGATCTACAACCTGCCGCCGGGCTCTGTCGTCCCCGGCATGTCGGTCGTGTCCGTTCTCGAACGCAGCCTCGGGGCCGGCCACCATCCCGGCTCCGGCCGCGTCGACCTGGTGCGCGAGGCCGAGGCGATCTTCGCGGCCGGTCCCGACCGCACCTATTTCCAGGAACTCGCCAACGGCCGCGTCGTCGCCATCGAGCAGCGCACGACGGCCGACGGCGGCTTCGTCGCGACCTTCGACGACGTGACCGACCGGCGCAAGGCGGAGGCGCGAATCGCCTTCCTCGCCCACCACGACGCGCTCACCGGGCTGCCGAACCGCATCCTGTTCAGCGAGCAGGTCGACGCCGCGATCGCGCAGGCCGGGCGCAGCAGCGGTTTCGCCGTGTTCTGCCTCGACCTCGACGACTTCCGGCCGGTGAACGACACCCTCGGCCACGTGGTCGGCGACGAGCTGCTGAAGGCCGCCGCCAACCGGATCGAGGCCTGCATCCGCGAGATCGACACCTGCGCCCGCCTCGGCAGCGACGAGTTCGCGATCCTGCAGCGCGGAATCGACACCGCCGAGGACGCCGCCGTCCTCGCCCGCCGCCTCGTGGAAGTGCTCGGCGCGCCCTACGTCCTGTCGAGCCACACGGTCACGCTGGGCGTCACCCTCGGGATCACCCTGGCCCCCCATGACGGCACGAGCTGCGAGAAGCTCCTAAAGAACGCCGACGTGGCCCTCGCCCGCTCCAAGGTCGACGCCCGCGGGTCGTTCCGGTTCTTCGAGCCGGAGATGGATGCGCGGCTGCAGGCACGGCGCCTGTTCGAGGTCGACCTGCGCGAGGCCGTCGCCAACGAGGACTTCGAGGTCCACTACCAGCCGATCTACTGCCTCAACGCCGAGCGGATCTGTGGCTTCGAGGCGTTGCTGCGCTGGAACCATCCGGTGCGCGGACGGGTGTCGCCGGTGGAGTTCATCCCGGTGGCCGAGGAACTCGGCCTGATCGTCCCGCTCGGCGAATGGGTGTTGCGCCGCGCCTGCGAAGAGGCGACCCGCTGGCCCGACGGCCTCAAGGTCGCGGTCAACGTCTCGGCGGTGCAGTTCACCTCGGCGAGCCTGGTGACGGCGGTGCGCGACGCCCTGCAGGCCACCAACCTCGCCGGCCACCGCCTGGAACTGGAGATCACCGAATCCGTGCTCGTGGCCAACACCGGCGCGACGACGGCGATCCTGCACAATCTCAAGATGCTCGGCGCGCGCGTCTCGATGGACGATTTCGGCACCGGCTATTCGAGCCTGAGCTACCTGCGCAGCTTCCCCTTCGACAAGATCAAGATCGACCAGTCCTTCGTGCGGGACCTCTGCGCGGAGGACGGCACCGAGTTCATCGTCCGAGCGGTGATCGGCCTCGGGGCGAGCCTGCGGATGACCACCACCGCCGAGGGCGTCGAGACCGAGGCGCAGCTGGCCAAGCTCCGGGCCGAGGGTTGCGACGAGGTCCAGGGCTACCTGTTCAGCCGGCCGGTCCCGGCCGCCGAACTGCCGGACCTCATCGCCCATTGGAACGGCGCGAAGCGCGCGATCGCCTGAGCGGCCGCGGCGGCGTACCTCGCCGACGCGACCCTTCGCTGGCCTATTCGGCCGCGTCGAGGCGCGGACGCTCCACCGCGGTGCGACCGCGCCCGACCAGCTCGGCCGTGCGGAACGCGACTTCCAAGGCCTGCTCCGCGTTGAGTCGCGGGTCGCAGTAGGTGTGGTAGCGGTCTTGAAGGTCGTCCGCCGTCAGCGCGCGGGCGCCGCCCGTGCATTCGGTGACGTCCTTGCCGGTCATCTCCAGGTGGATGCCGCCCGGGATCGTGCCCTCGGCCGAGTGCACGCCGAAGAACCCCTCGATCTCCTGCATCACCCGCTCGAACGGACGCGTCTTGTAGCGGCCGGCCGAGATCGTGTTGCCGTGCATCGGATCGCACACCCACACGACGCTGCGGCCTTCGCGCTCAATCGCCCGCACCAGCCGCGGCAGGTGCTCGCCGACCTTGTCCGCGCCGAACCGGCAGATCAGGCTGAGGCGCCCGGCCTCGTTGCCTGGGTTCAGCGCGTCGGCGAGCCGGATCAGGCCGCCGGCGTCCATCGACGGTCCGCACTTGAGGCCGATCGGGTTGCGGATGCCGCGGGCGTACTCGACGTGGGCGTGGTCCGGCTGGCGGGTGCGGTCGCCGATCCACAGCATGTGGCCCGAGGTGGCGTACCAGTCGCCGGTCGTCGAATCGACGCGGGTCATCGCCTCCTCGTAGCCGAGCAGCAGCGCCTCGTGGCTGGTGTAGAAGTCGGTGGTCCGCACCTCCTGGTGCGTCTCCGGGTTGATCCCGATGGCGCGCATGAAGTCGAGCGCCTCCGTCATCCGTTCGGCGACGTCGGCGTAGCGGGAGGATTGCGGGCTGTCCTTGACGAAGCCCAGCATCCACCGATGCGAGTTCTCGAGGTTGGCGTAGCCGCCGGTGGCGAAGGCGCGCAGCAGGTTGAGCGTCGCCGCCGACTGGCGGTACGCTTCGAGCTGACGGCGCGGATCGGGGATGCGGGCCTCGTCCGTGAAGGTCAGCCCGTTGACGATGTCGCCGCGGTAGCTCGGCAGGCTGACGCCGTCGAGGGTCTCGGTCGGCGAGGATCGGGGCTTGGCGAACTGCCCGGCGATGCGACCGACCTTCACCACGGGCGACGCGCCGGCGAAGGTGAGTACCAAAGCCATCTGCAGGAACACGCGGAAGAAATCGCGGATGTTGTCGGCCGAATGCTCGTCGAAGCTCTCGGCGCAATCGCCGCCCTGGAGCAGGAAGGCGTCGCCGGTCGAGACTCGCGCGAGCGCGGTCTTCAGCTTGCGCGCCTCGCCCGCGAAGACGAGGGGCGGGAAGCTCGCGAGCTGAGCCTCGACCGCTTCGAGGGCGGCCGGATCCGGATAGGCCGGCACCTGCTGGATCGGCAGGTCACGCCATGTCTTCGGTGTCCAACGCTCGCCCATCACACACTCCCACGCACCTCGCGGCGCCTCTCCCGTGCGCGCCGAATCTGGGCGCGAAGCGCGGCTTATAGAGCGGTTTGTCCGGCTGGGCGAGATGAGGCGGGCGCGGGGCTGGGCGGATCGCAGGTCGCGGCGAGCGCCGGGGCGGATGGGTCAGCCTTCGCCGTCCTCGACCTCGATGCCATGCTCGGCCAGGACCCAGAAGATCGCCTCCAGGTCCTCCGCCGAGACGTCGCGGGCGGGGAGCGCTTCCTCCAGGTCCTCGTAGGTCAGGCACCGGCTCTTGCGTGCCGTGGCCATGGCGAGGAGCGCGTCGATCGCGCCCTGGATGTCCGGCGCCAGCATCTCCCGGCTCGGGCCCGTCGTCGAGAAGGCCGGCCGGAGGGCGTCGGCCAGCAGGCCGTCGATGACGCGCTGCCGCCGCACTTGCGCGTCGTCGCCGGCCGGCTCCCGCTTGTCCGGGCCCCGCTTGCCGGGCTCGTCCTTGCCGGGCTCGTCCTTGCCGGTGTCTCGTTTGCCGCTGTCTCGCTTGCCCATCGTGCGGATATGGCCCGGGAATGCGCGGCGTCGAGGGCCGATCGCGCGCGGATCGTCAGCCGACGGCGACGGGGTGCTTCGTCACCTGCGGAACCCGCATCGTCACGAGTTCTTCCGACGCCGTCGGATGCACCGCGATGGTACGGTCGAAATCCGCCTTGGTCGCGCCCATGGTCACCGCGATGCCGACCGCCTGGATGAGCTCGCCGGCATCGTGGCCGAAGACGTGCACGCCCACGACCTTGTCGCTGGCGCAATCGACCAAAACCTTCATCAGGACCTTCTCGTCGCGTCCCGAGAGCGTCGCCTTCATCGGGCGGAAGCTTGCCTTGAACACATCGATCCGGCCGTAGATTTCGCGTGCGGTGTCCTCGTTGTGGCCGACGACGCCGATCTCCGGCGTCGAGAACACCGCGGTCGGGATCAGGCGATGGTCGACGCAGGCCGGCCTGTCGCCGAACACGGTGTCGGCGAAGGCGTGCCCCTCGCGGATGGCGATCGGCGTGAGGTTGGCGCGGTTGGTGACGTCGCCGACCGCATAGATCGAGGGCACCGCCGTCTGCGAGTAGGCGTCGACCGGGATCGCGCCGGCGGCGTCGGTCTCGATCCCGACCCGGTCGAGGCCGAGCCCGGCGACGTTGGGGCGACGCCCGGTCGCCATCAGCACTTGATCGACGACGAACGTCTCGCCGTCGTCGAGGGTCGCGGCGATGCCGCCGTCGACCCGTTCGAGCTTGGCGAGGTTGCGGCCCAGCTTGAGCGAGAGCCGCTTCGCGTAGGCGTCGCCCAGCGCGTCGCGGATCTCGTCGTCGAAGCCGCGCAGCAGCCGGTCGCCGCGGTGGAGCAGCGTGGTCCGGCTGCCCAGGGCCGCGAACACGCCCGCGAACTCGACCGCGATGTAGCCGCCGCCGATCACCAGGATGCGCTCGGGCAGCGTCTCCAGCTCGAACACCTCGTTCGAGGTGATCGCCAGCTCCGCGCCGGGCACCGTCGGCTCCTTGACCGGGTGGGCGCCGACCGCGACCAGGATGACCTTGGCGGTGACGCGCCTGTCGCTGGCGACGAGGCGGACCGCGTGCGCGTCCTCGATCACCGCGCGCTCCGGCACCACGGTGACGCCGGCCCGGATCAGGTTGGCGTCGTAGATGCCTTCGAGCCGCGTCACCTCGGCGTCGCGCCGGCGCTTCATCACGCTCCAGTCGAAGCGCGGCGCCTCCACCGTCCAGCCGAAGCCGGCCGCGTCCTCGAACTCGTCGGCGAAGCGTCCGGCGTAGACCATGAGCTTCTTCGGCACGCAGCCGCGGATCACGCAGGTGCCGCCGACGCGGTACTCCTCCGCGAGCGTCACGCGGGCGCCGTAGCCGGCCGCGATCCGGG
>NZ_VRUX01000272.1:0-5479 GCF_008039885.1 Methylobacterium sp. WL103 | reverse complement strand
GCCTTCGAGTGGATCATCGCCGGCCGCTACCTCCGCGCGCGGCGCCGGGGCGGCGGCGTCTCGGTGGTGGCGTTCTTCTCGGTGCTGGGCATCGCGCTCGGCGTCGCGACGCTGATCATCGTGCTCTCCGTGATGAACGGCTTCCGCACCGAGCTGCTGTCGAAGATCGTCGGCATCAACGGCCACATCTTCGTCACCCCGATCGACCGCACCTTCACCGACTTCGCCGACCTGTCCGAGCGGCTCTCGAAGGTGGCGGGGGTGCGCGCCGCGATCCCGCTGGTCGAGGGCCAGGCCTTCGCTTCCTCGCCCTACGGCGGCAGCGGCGTGCTGGTCCGCGGCGTGCGCGGCGACGACCTCGGGGCGATCGGCGGCATCTCGAAATCCCTGCGCGGCGGCACGCTGGAGGGCTTCGACGACGGCTCGGGCGTGCTGATCGGCCGCCGGCTCGCCGACAGCCTGGCGATCCAGGCCGGCGACACCATCACCCTCTCGACGCCGAAGGGGGCGACCACGGCCTTCGGCACCGCGCCGCGGACTAAGAGCTACAATGTGAAGGCGATCTTCGAGATCGGCATGACCGAGTTCGATTCGACCTTCGTGTTCATGCCGCTCTCCGAATCGCAGGCGTTCTTCAACCGCGAGGGCGACGTCAGCCTGATCGAGATCTACATCGACAACCCCGACGCGGTCGCCGCCATGCGCGAGCCGCTGGAGATGGCGGCCGAGCGGCCGGTGCTGCTCACCGACTGGCGCCAGCGCAACCGCACCTTCTTCGGGGCGCTCGAGGTCGAACGCAACGTGATGTTCCTGATCCTGAGCCTCATCGTCGTGGTGGCGACGCTCAACATCGTCTCCGGCCTGATCCTGTTGGTGCGCGACAAGTCGAGCGACATCGCGATCCTGCGCACCATGGGCGCGACGCCGGGCACGGTAATGCGCGTGTTCCTGATCAACGGCGCGCTGATCGGCCTCGTCGGCACGCTGTCGGGCCTCGGGCTCGGCATCCTGATCACCTTGAACATCAAGCCGATCCAGCGGGTGCTGTTTCCCGGAGCCTGGGACCCGACGGTGCGGTTCCTCGCTGAGATCCCCGCCGAGATGAATCCTACCGAGATCACGGTCGTGGTGCTGACCTCGTTCCTGCTCGCGCTCGCCGCGACGGTCTATCCCTCCTGGCGCGCGGCCCGGCTCGATCCGGTGCAGGCGCTGCGCTACGGCTGAGCGGCATTCCCATGAGCGGAACCCCCGAGCCCGCCGGCATCCCGCCGGTGCCGGCCCTGTTCTTTTCCCGCGTCGAGCGGCGCTACGCGCAGGGCGACCGCGGCCTCGACATCCTGCGCGGGGCCGACCTCGCGATCTGGCCGGGCGAGCTGGTGGCGCTCGTCGCGCCGTCGGGCGCCGGCAAGTCGACGCTGCTGCACCTGGCCGGCCTGCTGGAGCGGCCCGACGGCGGCGAGGTCTATGTCGGCGGCCAGCCGACCGCGGCGATGAAGGATGCCGAGCGCACGCGCTTCCGGCGCGAGGAGATGGGCTTCGTCTACCAGTTCCATCACCTGCTGCCGGAGTTCTCGGCGCTGGAGAACGTGGTGATGCCCCAGCTCATCCGCGGCCTCGGTCGCAGCGAGGCGAAGGCGCGGGCCACCGAGCTCCTGAGCTTCCTCGGCCTCAAGGACCGTCTCGTCCACCGCCCGGCGGAGCTCTCGGGCGGCGAGCAGCAGCGCGTCGCCATCGCCCGCGCCGTCGCCAACGGGCCGCGCCTGCTGCTCGCCGACGAACCCACCGGCAACCTCGACCCCTCGACCGCGGGCCACGTCTTCTCGATCCTGCTCTCGCTGGTGCGCGCCTCCGGCCTCGCGGCGCTGATCGCGACCCACAACATGGATCTCGCCGCCCGCATGGACCGCCGGGTCACGATCCGCGACGGGCTGATCGAGCAGTTGGACTGAAGCCGAGGACGCCGGTGTCGCCGCCTCGTGGCGGCGCGGTCACGCGTCATCCCATTTCGGCACGGATGCACGTTCGCGTTGCAACCGAAACGCGGAGTCGCGGATTACTCGCTTGAAGACGCGGAAACGCGTCGTCCGCGACCGGTGCCGACGCGCCGGGAACGCTGCCCAGGCGAGATCCAGATCCATGTCGACGACGTCCGTTGCTCCCGCCCTCACGCTCGTGGCTTTGCTCGGCCTTGCCGCCCCCCTTGCTACTCCGACCGCTGCCTCGGCCGCCTCGGCGACCACCGCCGCGGTGACCAAGGTCGCCGACGTGACCCCGCCGGCTCGCACGGTCTCGGCGAACGAGGGCGAGGAGGATGGCGGCACCTGCAGCCGCATGCGCCGCCGCCTCTGGGTTGAGGGCGAGGGCTGGATCGTTCGCCGCATCACCACCTGCCGCTGAACCGGATCGACGCCGGACAGGTTCGATTTGGGTTCGTTGCGCGAATCTGTGCGCAACACCGCCCGGCGCAGGGTTTAAGCAGTCTTCGCACGTAGCTCGCCGCCCCGAACCGGAACGAGATCGCCGAAACCGGGGTTTGCCCGGAAAGTCAGCGTTCCGTCCGGAGTTCCGATCCATGGCCCGTCACCGCCCGTCGCTCGCCGCTTCGTTCGTCCTTTCCGCCGCCCTGTCCCTCGGTGCCGGGGCGGCGAGCGCTGAGACCGTCCGCGTCACGCCCTACGGCGACGGCGCGGCCTATGCCGGCCAGGGCGGCTACGGTTTTGCCGACGAGGCGGTGCGCGGCGCCTATGTCGGCGCGCCCTTCAGCAGCGTGCCCTCGCCCAACCGCATCGTCCCGGCGCCGTGGAGCTACGGCACCTACGGTGTGCCGACGATCTCCGGATTGCGCGAGGCGCCGGTGGCCGCGCCGAGCGTGACCGTAGTCAACCCGGGCGAGCGCGCCGTCGCCCGCCCCGGACGCGGCCCCCGCATTCTCTCGCGCGGCCGCGACGGCGCCTGGACCTCCGGCGGGCGGGTCCAGACCGGCAACGGCGTCTCCGTCGTCACGGTCTCCGTCCCGCACCGCTGAGCTTCAGGCGTCTTCCGCCCGCGTGAGCGCCGCGTACCACGCGGCGTAGGGCGAGTCGCGTGGGTTGCGCCCGCCCTGATCCTCGGCCCCGTCGCCCCACCACACCGGCCCGCGCTCGCCGAGCGCCTCCTTGGCGGCCTGGACCGCGTCGCGGGCGCTCCGCATCAGCTCGGCCGCGCCGGCCTCGCCCTTGCGCTTCGCGCGCTTGGCCGCCCCGACGGCGCGGCGTGCATCCATCAATTCATCGACATGGCGCTGCCGGGTCTCCTCGGGTAGGCGCGGATCGCTGCAGCGCCACAGCCGTCCGCCGACGACGAAGTAGCGGCCGTCCGGCGTGCGCGGGTAGGGTGGGGCCCCGGTCCCGATCGACTTCTTCGCTGTGGTCACATGCCTCTCCCGTCGGCGCGCCAGGGTCGTCGCGCGGCGTCGGCGGTTGCGCCGCCTCGTACGATCCTGCGATCCACGTTCTGCGCGTATCTCGCTGAGACTGCATCTTAAGGTTTTTCAGGCCATCTCGTGCGACGCCAGTTTCCACCGGTATCGCGCGCCATGCACATCGTCATCGTCGATTCGAGCCGCGTCGTCCTCAAGGTCATCACCGGGCTGCTGGAACCGCGCGGGCACGTCATCAACACGTTCACCGATTCCGCCGCCGCCTGCGCTTTCCTCGAGGAGACGCCGAGCGTCCGGGTGCTGATCACCAGCCTCGAAGTCCGCCCGATGACCGGGTTGGAGCTGTGCTGGTCGGCCAGGCTGCTCGCCGAGGCGCGCCGCCCGCTCTACGTGATCACCATGTCGTCGGCGCGCAACGCCCGGAACCTCGCCGAGGCCCTCGACAGCGGCGCCGACGACTTCATCGAAAAGCCGCCGGGCGCCGAGGAGCTGCATGCGCGCCTGCGCGCCGCCGAGCGGCTGACCACGATGCAGGACGAGTTGATCCGCCTCGCCGAGACCGACTCGCTCACCGGCCTGCTCAACCGCCGCGCCTTCTTCGCCCGCGTCGGAGCCGTCGCGGAGCGCGCCGGCAACCACGGCACCCTGTCGGCCGTGTTCGCCGACATCGACCACTTCAAGCGCA
This sequence comes from Methylobacterium sp. WL103, assembly GCF_008039885.1. Lineage (NCBI taxonomy): Bacteria > Pseudomonadati > Pseudomonadota > Alphaproteobacteria > Hyphomicrobiales > Methylobacteriaceae > Methylobacterium > Methylobacterium sp. WL103. The sequence continues at coordinate 1,376 of NZ_VRUX01000272.1, read as the reverse complement.
TCAACGACGAGCACGGCCACGACGTCGGCGACGCCGCGATCCGCGCCGTCTCCGATCTCCTCGGCGCACAGGGGATCGCCGGGCGCCTCGGCGGCGAGGAGTTCGCGGTGGTGCTGCCCGGGCTCTCGCTCGCGGCGGCGGAGGCCGTCGCGGGGCGGCTGCGCCTCCAGATCCGGGACCTGCGCATCCGCGGGACGCGCGGCCCCGTGCGCCTGACCTGCAGCTTCGGCGTCAGCACCTGGTGCGAGGGCGACAGCGTCACCGCGCTCACCAAGCGCGCAGACATCGCCCTCTATGAGGCCAAGACCACCGGGCGCGACCGCGTCGTCTCGGCGGAGACCGACATCGTGCTCGCGCGCGCCGGCTGACGCCGCCCGCGGGTCCGACGCCAGATGTCCTTGCGGAGCGAGGCGGGCGGGCGTACCTCGCCAGTCTTCGCAGGGCGGGCGCGGACACGATCGCGCCGGATTTCGCAGCGATTCGCCTGCGTTAAGGTTGATCGCGCTGTGCCTGCGCGAGACACGCGTTAAGTATAAGCCTCGCGCCATATGTGATTTCGACACAAGTCCGAGGCCGAAAACCCCAGGATTCGTCTGGAACGAGTCTTGAAACACCTTCTCCGACCCCGGCGGAATTGTGCCATGCCGGGAAAAGATGGGGTGTGCGGGATGAGTATGGCCGTTGACGTCCTGGTTTTCGACGAGCCCCAGGAGATGAATCCCGCCTTCCGCGCGACGCTGGAGCACATGCCGGCGCTCCACACGATCGGCGAGGCCGACCTCGACCGGGTCGACCCGGCCAACGTCGTCGCGCTGATCTTCCTCGACGAGACGCGGCTGGCGGACGGCCTCGGCCACCTCGCCGACCTCAAGGCACGCCTGCCGGCCCTGAAGACGCTGGTGGCGTTCCAGGCGTTGAATGCGGCCGACCTCGACGCCCTGCTCCGGGCCGGGGCCGACGCCTTCGTGGCGCGCTCCGCCGCCCCGCGCGACCTCTGCAACGCCGTGCTGGCCCTCGCCGAGGGCGCCCTGCAGCTGATCGCCCGCGCCGAGGTCGAGGCCGAGCCGGTCTCCGCCGCCGCCGAGCCGGCCGACGGCCTCGGGCTGACCCCGCGCGAGGCCGAGGTGCTGCGCTTCCTCAGCGCAGGCTTCAGCAACAAGGAGGTCGCGCGCCGCCTGATGCTCTCGGTCCGCACGGTGGAGACCCACCGCCTGAACCTGCGGCGCAAGACCCAGACCGGCCGGTTGAAGGACCTGGTCTCGCTCGCCCGGCAACTCGGCCTCGCGCCGGTGCTCGACGCGGAGACCAGCCGGCGCGGCGTCGAAGCGCCTCGGACGAACACGGGCGAAGGTCCGGCGCGCCACTGAGCGCGCCGC
>NZ_VRUX01000271.1:0-5577 GCF_008039885.1 Methylobacterium sp. WL103 | reverse complement strand
CCTGTAGCTGCCGCCGCGCAGGCGAAACCGGCCGCGCGGCGAGCCGCCGTCGCCCTCGCGCTTCACCTGCACGATACCACCACTGCCGAGCGCGCAAGGGATGATTGCGGCGCCCGCCTGCAGCAGGCCCTTGCGCCGGTCGCCGACCCGCGGATGCACCTTGAGCGTCGCCAAGGTTCGGGCCGTCCCGGAATCGCGGTGGCGTTCATGAGGGCGGGGACGCTTCGTCATGATGCTGGGCGAACCTGAGGTGCGGGCGGCCGGAGGGCGGGAACGTGGCGTCCCTGCGCAGTGAAGCGTGGCGGCGGCGGGTTGGCTGTCACGAAAAGGGTCGTATAATTGTGCACAAGCCAATTCCCCGCCGCGAAAAGCACGTTATTCTAAGGCGTCTACCCGGGTCGAAGAACCCTCGGGTCCTTTGGGAGCGAGATCGTCCGAGCACCGGAACTCCGGGGCGCGATCCGTTCCGGTCGTGCCCAGTCGAAGAGTTCCACGGACGATGTCCAACGCCTACCGCCTCCTCATCTGCGACGACGACGCGATCCTGCGCGAGACCCTGACCGAACAGCTCGACCTCTGCGAGGAGTTCACGGTGGTCGCCGAGATCGATGCGGGCCGCGCCATCGCCCGCGTCGCCTCCGACCGGATCGACCTCGCGGTGATGGATGTCGGCCTGCCCGACATGGACGGCCGAGAGGCCGTCCGCCTGATGCGCAAGAACGGCTTCAAGGGCCCAGTCATCATGCTGACCGCCCAGGATTCCGAGGCCGACACCGTCGAGGGCCTCGAGGCGGGGGCCAACGACTACGTCACCAAGCCGTTCAAGTTCGCGATCCTGCTCGCCCGCATCCGCGCGCATCTGCGCAGCCACGAGGCCTCCGAGGACGCGGTCTTCCAGATCGGTCCCTACACCTTCAAGCCGGGGGCGAAGCTCCTGGTCGGCGAGCGCGGCTCGAAGCTGAAGCTCACCGAGAAGGAGACCGCGATCCTGCGCTTCCTCTACCGCGCCGGGCGCGAGGTGGTCGGCCGCGACACGCTGCTCGCCGAGGTCTGGGGCTACAACGCCCAGGTCACGACCCACACGCTGGAAACCCACATCTACCGGCTGCGGCAGAAGATCGAGCCGAATCCCGGGCTCGCCGCGATCCTCGTCACCGAGGGCGGCGGCTACAAGCTGCTGCCGTGATCCCGGCATGAGCGCCGCCCCGTTCGCCCTGCTCCGCGAGACCCTGGCAAGCCCGATCGGGACGCTCGTGCTCCTGACCGATGCCGACGGGCGCCTGCGCGTCGCCGACTTCGACGAGGACCAGGACCGGATGGAGGCGCTTCTCGACCGCGCCTACGGACGCGGCGGCTGGTTTGTCTCCGCATCCCGGCATCTCAGCCGGGCTCTCCGCCCATTGACGCGCTACTTCGACGGCGACCTCACGGCGGTCGACGAGGTCGAGACCGCAACGGACGGCACAGTGCTTCAGCGCGCGGTCTGGGCGGCCCTGCGGACCGTGCCCGCCGGCACCACCGAGAGCTACGGCGCGCTCGCGGCGCGGATCGGCCATCCCCGCGCGGTGCGCCCTGTCGGCGCGGCCAACGGCGCGAACCCGATCTGCATCGTGGTGCCGTGCCACCGCGTCGTCGGCGCGAACGGCACGCTCACCGGCTACGGCGGCGGATTGGACCGCAAGCGCTGGCTCCTCGACCACGAGGCGCGCCATGCCGGCGTCGGCGACAGAAAACCGCCCGCCGACTTGTTCGGGGCGGCCCTGCTCCGCTGACCCCGCATCCGCTCGCCCGTGACGACCGGATCACGGACGAATCCAACCCGCTGCGTGGCCGCATTTACTTCATGGGCGCCGGTACCCACCCGGCTCCAAAATGCTCTAAGCATCGTCGATCGGACGCAAAGGATCTCTGCGGGTTGGGCATCGAAGACGACATCGCGATCCTCGCCGCCGCGCCGGTCTTCGAAGCGTTCGGGCGCGACGCCCTGCGCCTGCTCACCTTCGCCGCCGAGCGCCGATCGCTGGAACCGGGAGAGACTCTGTTCAGCCGCGGCGATCCGGCCGACGGCGGCTTCGTTGTCCTGTCCGGCACGATCGCCCTCGCGCCCCGTGTAGCCGGCGGCGACACGGTGCTGGCCGGCCGTTCGGCGCTGATCGGGCGCCTCGCGCTGTTCGTTCGCGGCGAACGTCCGGGCGACGCCGCCGCGCAAGGTGCGGCCGAGGTCATGCGCATCACCCCGACCCTGATGCGCCGCGTGCTGGAGGAGTTTCCCGATGCCGCCGCCGTGATCCACGACGCGCTGGCCGACGACCTTTCCGCGCTGAACCAGGGTTTCGCGCGCGTGCGCGCCATGCTCGACGCGGATTGATCGGGCTCGACGCCTGGTCAGGTTTGCGGCACCAACGCGCGGGCTGCCTCGACCACGGCGTCGCCGCGGATGTGATGAAGCATGTGGCCGATTCCTGCGAGGCGCTCGAAGCGCGCGCCCGGGATCATGCGGGCGGCCAGCGCACCGTGCATCATCGGGTTGACCACGATGTCGGTGTCGCCCGTCAGAATCCGAACCGGCACCCGGCAGGTGGCGTAGGCCGCCGCGCTCCGGCTCAGCGCCGCCCAGAGCGAGAGCGCGTCCTCGGCCTCGGCGACGATCTGGCCCGGGCGCCCGGCGAAGCCGAACGGGAACGCTTCGGCGAAGGCGCGCGGCATGGTCTGGGGCAGGAACATCGCGTTCCACAGCAACGGCAGCAGCGTCGGGTCGGCGGAGGCGCCGAGCGCGTCCGACAGCATCGGCCCCGAGACCGGCGCGGCGCGCGGGCCGAACAGCACCTGCTCGAGGCGGAGTTCCGGAAAGCAGACCGGGGCGAGCGCCACGATGCCCGAGACTGAATCCGGGTAGAGCATCCCGTAGGCGAGGGCGACGGCGCCGCCGTAGGAATGCCCGAGGATGACCGGGCGATGCAGCCCCAACGCCTGCACGGCTGCGTGGATCAGCTCGGCCTGTCGCCAGGGCGACGCGTCGGCGCCGCGCACGCGGGCGCTGTCGCCATGCCCCGGCCGGTCGACGGCGACGACCCGGAAATGCCGGGCCAGCGCCGGCACCGGGCCGAGCCACATGTCCTCCAGCGTCATCAGCGTGCCGTGGATTGCGACGAGGTCCGGCCCGGTCCCTGTCTTGGCGTAGGCGATGGTGCGCCCGCCCGGCAGGTCGACGACCTTGCGCCGGACGATCCGCTCGGTCACCGCGGCGGGACCGGGCGGCCCGGAGGCGTCGAGCAACGAAGCCGCCATCTCAGGTCGAGCGCTCGCGTCCGCGCGAAGAGCCCGGCTTTCCGCTGCCGACGCCCGCGAGGGTCAGGGCCGCAAGGCCGAGGCCGATCAGCCCCGCCGTGGCGGCGACGGGGTGCAAGGTCGCGCGGGTGTAGGCGCTGGTGCGCATCACGTAGCCCGGCTGAGTGCCCCGGACCTCGCCCGCGTCCTTCGGCGCGTGCAGCGCGCCGGACGGGTCGCGCGGGTCCTCGCCGCGCTTCTGCATGGCGATGATCGCGGGGGCCAAGAGATCGTAGGCGCCCGGCGCGAACTCCTTGCCGGCCACCATCAGCTTGCCGCCGCCGCCGACGACGATGTCGCGCTGCGGATGCACGGCGGCATGCAGGATGGCGTTCGCCACCTCCTCGGGCGGGTAGATCGGAGGCGGCAGCATCGGCTCCCGGTCCATGTAGTTGCGCGCTCGCTGCGGCAGCGGCGTATCGATCGAGGTCGGCTTGACCAGCGTCACCGAGACCGGCGCATCCTCGGCCAGCAGCTCCATCCGCAGGGCGTCGGTGAAACCCTTCACCGCGTGCTTGCTCGCCACGTACATGCCTTGGAACGGGAAGGCGAGGTCTGAGGCGACGCTGCCGAGGTTGATCAGCGCACCGCCGCGCCGGCGCAGGTGCTCGACCGCGACGAGCGAACCGAACACGGTGCCCCAGAGGTTGGTCTGGATCAGGCGCGCGTTGTCCGCGTCCGAGACCTCGCGCAGCGGACCGTAGATGGTGAGGCCGGCGACGTTGACCCAGGTGTCGAAACCGCCGAACGCGGCGATCGCCCGGTCGGCCACGGCCTGGACATCGGCGCGGTCGCCGACATCGCAGGGGACGGCCAGGGCGCGGCCGCCGGCCGCCTCGATTTCCGCCTGCACCGTCGCCAGCACGTCTGCGCTGCGGGCGGCGAGCACGACGGTCGCCCCGCGCTCCGCGGCCATCCTGGCGGTCGCGAGCCCGATGCCGCTCGACGCGCCGGTGATGACGACGACCTGGTCGCGCAATGCCTTGTGTTTCATGGCCCTGTTTCCCGCAAACGCTCCGCGCACCGGTCGGCGCGGCGCCGCAATGTCCGGGACCTACCCACGAGGCGCCGAGATGTTGCCGGAGGGCGGCCCGATTCCGTCCGCGTCGGTTGCACGCAGGTGCGCGATCGCCCCGTCAACGCCCTCAGGTGACAGAGCGGACGGCCGCTTGTAAGCACGGGCGCTCGCTGAAAACCTGCCCGGAAGCCCCATGTCGCACGCTGCCCTCGCCCAGACCATCGAAGCCGCCTGGGAGGACCGCGCCGGCGTCGACACGAACACGCGCGGCGCCGTTCGCGAAGCCGTCGAGGCGGCGCTGGCGCTGCTCGACTCCGGTGAGGCCCGGGTCGCCGAGAAGAGCGGCAACCAGGATTGGGTGGTCAACCAGTGGCTGAAGAAGGCGGTGCTGCTCTCCTTCCGCCTCAACGACATGGCGCCGATCTCCGGCGGCCCCGGCGCGGCGCCGTGGTGGGACAAGGTGCCCTCGAAGTTCGAGGGGTGGAACGAGGCCGAGTTCCGGGCCGCCGGCTTCCGCGCCGTGCCCGGCTGCTTCGTGCGCCGCGGCTCCTACATCGCCCCCGGCGCCGTTCTGATGCCCTCGTTCATCAACCTCGGCGCGCGGGTCGGCAAGGGCACCATGGTCGACACCTGGGTGACGATCGGCTCCTGCGCTCAGGTCGGCGACAACTGCCACATCTCGGGCGGCGCCGGCATCGCAGGCGTGCTCGAGCCGCTGCAGGCCAACCCGGTGATCATCGAGGACAACTGCTTCATCGGCGCCCGCGCCGAGGTCGCCGAGGGCGTGATCGTCGGCGAGGGCAGCGTGCTCTCGATGGGCGTCTACATCGGCGCCTCGACCCGCATCGTCGATCGCACCACCGGCGAAGTCTTCTACGGCCGCGTGCCGCCCTACTCGGTGGTCGTCTCCGGCACCATGCCCGGCAAGCCGCTGCCGGACGGCTCGCCCGGCCCGGGCCTGTACTGCGCCGTCATCGTCAAGCGCGTCGACGCCGGCACCCGCTCCAAGACCGCGATCAACGAGCTGCTGCGCACCTGATCCGGGCAGGGCACGACCCGATGCGCGAGACCCTGACCCTCGACCTCATGGTGGCCGGCCACGCCGTGCCGACCCCCTGCGACCGGGTCGGGTCCGGCGCCGACGTGCTGCTGCTGCCGGCGCTCTCGACGATCGCGTCGCGGGCCGAGATGGCCGGGCTCGCCGCGCGTCTCGCCGCGGACCATCGCTGCCT
>NZ_VRUX01000270.1:0-5501 GCF_008039885.1 Methylobacterium sp. WL103 | reverse complement strand
AACCGGCGCGCGCCGGCGCCGTAGGCCGCGAGCACGTTGGCGAGGCCGAGGCCGCGGGTGTTGTGGAAGTGCAGGGTCAGCCTTTCCGCCGGCACGATCGCCAGCGCGCGGGCGACGAGGCGTTCCACTTGCCGCGGGTTGGCCATGCCGGTGGTGTCGGCGAGCGTGACGCCGCCGATCCCGAGGGCGAGGTAGCGCTCGACCTGGGCGATCACTTTGTCGGTCGGCTGGTCGCCCTCGAACGGGCAGCCGAAGGCGGTGGCCACCGTGGCGTTGGTCGAGACGGGGGCGCCCTTCACCGTCTCCATGATCCGCGCGAACCCCTCGATCGAGGCCTCCGGGGTCATGCCCATGTTGGCGCGGTTGTGGGTCTCGCTCACCGAGGCGACGAGGTTGACCTCGCCGACGCCGGCCGCGAGCGCCCGCTCGGCGCCCTTCGGGTTCGGCACCAGGGCGACGTAGACGGTGCCGGGCCGCCGGCCGATCCCGGCGAAGACTTCAGCCGCGTCGCGAAGCGCCGGCACGGCCTTCGGCGAGACGAAGGACGACACCTCGATCCGCGAGAAGCCTGCGGCCGAGAGCGCGTCGACCAGCGCGACCTTGTCGGCGGTTTCGACGTAGCGGGGCTCGATCTGGAACCCGTCGCGGGTGGCGACCTCCTGGATCAGCATGGCATCGCCCGTCATTGCACGGCTCCCTCGCGGCGCAGGCGCTCGATGGCCTCGGTGTCGCGGCCGAGGTCGGCGAGCACGGAATCGGTGTGGGCGCCGAGCGCCGGCCCCTGCCAGCGCACCGCGCCGGGGGTGCCGGAGAGCTTGGGCACGATGCCGGGCATCTTCACCTTCGTGCCGCCGGGCAGCTCCGCGTCGAGGATCATGTCGCGGGCGGCGTAGTGCGGGTCGGCGACGATGTCGGCCACCGAGTAGATCCGGCCCGCCGGCACGTCTGCCGCGTCGAGCACCGCCAGCGCCTCGTCCACGCTGCGCGCGCGGGTCCAGTCCGCGATCACCCCGTCGAGCATGCCGGCGACCTTCGAGCGGCCGTCGTTGTTGCGCAGCGCCGGGTCGTCGGCGAGGTCCGGCCGGCCGATCGCTGTCATCAGGCGCCGGAAGATCGGGTCCGAGTTGCCGGCGACGACGACGAAGCCGTCGTCCTTGGTCGGATAGGTGTTCGAGGGCGTGATGCCGGGCAGTGCCCCGCCGGTCCGGGTGCGGATTTCGCCGAGCAGGTCGTATTCCGGAACCAGGCTCTCCATCACGTTGAACACGCTCTCCACGAGCGAGACGTCGATGACCTGGCCCTGGCCGCCGGCGGTCTTCACGTGCAGCAGCGCCATCAGCGCGCCGATGACGCCATGGAGCGAGGCCAGCGTGTCGCCGATGCTGACCCCGACGCGGGCGGGTGGGCTTTCCGGGCTTCCGGTGGTGAAGCGGATGCCGCCCATCGACTCGCCGATCGCGCCGAAGCCCGGCCGGTCGCGGTAGGGGCCGGTCTGGCCGTAGCCGGAGATGCGAACCATCACGAGCTTCGGGTTTAGCTCGGAGAGCACGTCCCAGCCGAGGCCCAGCTTCTCCAGTCCGCCGGGCCGGAAATTCTCGACCACCACGTCGGCGCTGCGCACGAGGTCCTTCACGATGTCGAGCCCATCGGGCGACTTCAGGTTGATCGCGATCGACTTCTTGTTGCGCGACTGCAGGTACCACCAGAGCGACGTGCCCTCGTGCATCTTGCGCCACCGGCGCAGTGGGTCGCCGTCCTTCGGGGCCTCGACCTTGATCACTTCGGCACCGAACTCGCCGAGGATCTTGGTGGCGAACGGCGCCGCGATCAGCTGACCGAGCTCGAGGACCCGGATTCCGTCGAGCGGGCCGTTGGCCGAAGCTTGCACCGGTCCTGGCATCGGCGTTCCCTCCATCGTCTTTGGACCGATCGGTATGGGATCGGCCGCAGGGTGTCCAAACGCGATGTACCAGCCTGCGTTCTCTTAACGCGAACGCAGGTCTTGCCCTTCAGGCGTCCGCGGTCAGCCGCAGGTGGTCGAACAGCATAGCCGCCGCCGGCGATTGCGCGCCCGGCCGGACGACGAGGCTGAGCGTCCGCCGTGCCCACGGGTCGGTGAGCGGCACGGCGACGACGTTCATCTGCGGCCCGAGCAGGGCGTGGACCCGCTCGGGCACGACGCCGAGCCCCATTCCGGCCTGCGCCATCCGGCAGATCGCGTCGAAGCTCGGCACGTGGACGCGCAGGCGCAGCGGCCGCCCGAGGCGCCGGGCCTCGTCGCGGAGCGTGCCGTAGATCGAGCTTTCCCGGTGCATGCCGACATGGTCGTAGTCGAGGGTGTCGGCGAAGGCGAGGGCGTCTCGGCCGGCCAGGGGATGGCCGGCGGGCACGACGAGGACGAGGCGGTCGCCGCGATACGGATAGGCCTTGAGCGAGCGCGGATCGGTGCGGCCGGCGCAGATGCCGAGGTCGGCGGCGCCTTCCTCGACGCCGGCGACCACGCCGCCGCTCGGGCGCTCCTCCAGGTCGACGCCGATGCCGGCCTGGGCGGCCAGGAAGGCCTGCAGGTCCTCCGGCAGGAACTGCACGATCGCCGAGAGGTTCGCCAGCACGCGGACGAAGCCGCGCAGGCCGCTGGCGTGCTCGGCGAGTTCCAGGGCGATCTGCTCGGCCGACCCGAGCATCCGGCGGGTGTGGTGCAGCAGCGTCTCGCCGGCCGGCGTCGGGCGCATGCCCCTAGGCTCGCGGGTGAGCAGCGTGCAGCACAGCGCCCGCTCCAGCTCGGCGAGGCGCTTGCTGACGGCCGACGGCGCGATCGCGGCCCGCCGCGCCGCGCCGTTGAGCGTGCCCTCCTCGCAGATCGCCGCGAACAGGCGCAGCGTCTTCAAGTCGAGGCGGTTCAGGATGAACGGGGTCGGCGATCCCTCCGACATGGTCCCCGCTCTCCCGCCGCTCCGGGAATCAGCCCGGGATGATGCGCTCGTCGAGCTTGCGGTCCACGATCTCGACCGTGCGGTCGATCTCGGCCTCGGGCATGTCGAGCTGGTGCGAGATCAGCTTGAGCAGCAGGTCGACGCGCTCGATGTAGGGCGCGCCGCTCTCCACCGCGCGGGCGGCCGAGGACGGCTTCAGGAGGCCCTCGGCCGCCTTGGCGTACTTCTCGAACGGCACCTGGTCGGCGGGGTCGGCACCGAGGCGGCGGGCCAGCGCGTCGACATGCTCGTAGATCGCGCGCGAGCGATCGAGGTCGCCGTGCACCGCATCGCGGATCGAGCGCGGGGCCTCGGGGGTGATGCAGCGATAGTTGCCGGTGAGCAGCATCGACCACTTCGCCAGCGGCACGAACAGCGAATCGAACACCTTCAGCTTCACGGGGACGTCGTGCCCGTCGACCCGCACCGCGTCGATGCCCGCCTCCAGCTCCCGGAGCAGTTTGTTGTGCTCGGGGTCGGCGAAGGTCGCCGCCTTGAAGTTCGTCGGCAGCCCGACATGGAGGACGTTGGCGGGCTCGTCCGGCGGGCGGAACGCCTGCGGATCGGGCGAGCACAGCGACATCAGGCCCGGCTCGAAGCGGTCCCAGACGCCGGCATTGGTGTAGGCCTCGCGCAGGTCCATCTTCGCCAGCGCCGGAATCCGCTCGAGATAGGGCAGCGGCGGCATGTTCATGATCGACAGGCACGGCAGCTTGGCCGCGGCGATCTTGATCATCAGCACACGGATCGTGTGGTTGTTGTACTGCGGCTCCTGCATCGCCAAGCCGACGAGGTCGTAGCGCGACACGTCGACGTCTTCGGGCGGCATCGCGTCGACCTTGCCCGGCAGGTCGCGCGAGTGGAACGCCCGGTGCGTGGCCTCGTCGCGCAGCTTGATGCGCACCTCGGTGCCCTGGCTGTTGATGAGATCCGCGGTCTTCCGACGACAGACGAGCGTCACGTCGTGACCGGCCATCAACAGCTTCGTCGCAAGCAGCGAGCCGTAAGATGCCCCGAGGATCAAGATTCGGCGCGGCATGATTTCATCCCTGAGAGTTAGGTTATTGTTTTTGCGTCGGACGATCATCCGGCGTGTATCTGGTATACCCAGTCGTCCGGCTCGCACGCAAGCCACGCTTGGCTTGACGCGCAACGCGATCCACGGCGCCGACGTGGCGGCAGCGCTCTCGTTCAGCGCGACTTATCGGGTCGGCGCCGGGTCGGCGGTGTCATCGCCCCGGCGCAGGGTGATGCGCGTCAGCTCGGAGGGGCGCCCGAGCCTCAGGGCGAAGCCAGGCCAGAGCCCGGTGCCGTTGTTGACGTAGAGAATCATGCCGCCGACCGCGTAGCGGCCCGAGACGAAGGCGCCGTTGGCGCGGGCGAACAGCCGGTCGAAGCCGGCGATCATCCCGCCATGGGTATGGCCGGAGAGCTGCAGCGCGACGCCGTGCGCGGCCGCCGCCCGCGCGCCCTTGGGCTGATGGTCGAGGAGGATGATCGGGGCGCCCTGAGGCGCGCCCGCGAGCGCGGCGTCGAGATCGGGTCCCGGATGGCCGGTCTGCGGCGCCGAACGGTCTGTGACGCCCGCGAGCACCAGGGCGGCGTCGCCGCGCCGCAGCACCGTGTGCCGGTTCGCGAGCACCCGCATGCCGAGCTCGGCATCGTGCCGTATCCAGGCGGGGTAGTCGAAGAAGTACTCGTGGTTGCCGGGCACGATCCAGACGCCGTCCGGCGCGCCGAGCCGGGCGAGCGGCGCCACGTCGGCGCGACGCGAGGCCAGCGCGCCGTCGATCAGGTCGCCGGTGATCACGACCAGGTCCACGCCGAGGCGGTTGGAGCGCGCGACCACCTGTTCGGTCCAGGGGGCCGGGAAGAGCCGGCTGATGTGGAGGTCGGTCAGCTGCAGAAGCGTGTAGCCGTCGAAGGCGTCGGGGAGGTTCGCGATCCGCACTTCGACGTCCAGGAGCGGCGGCACTCCTACGGCCTGCCGCACCGCCAGAGCCGACAGCAGCAGCGCGAGCGCGGCCGCCCCGTAGCGGCAGGCAGCGGGGATCGCCCAGCCGCCGAACGGCCACGCGACCAGCGCAGCGGCGTCGAGCGCCATCTGCATCCCAGCGAGCAGCAGGATGGCGCCGAAGGCCCCGTTGAACAGCACCACCAGCCAACGCGGGAACTCGGGTGCGAACACCGAGCCGGAGGAGAGGCGGCACCACAGGTGGTACTGCGAGGCGACGAGCAGCAGCACCGCCACGGCGGCCTTCGCGGCGGGCGGCCCCGGCAGCGGCCAGAGCACCCGCGTGACGACGTACAGGCAGGGGAGGCTGAAGATCAGATGGAACATGGCCGTCCGGCTACGCCGAAAGCCGGTACCGGGGCCAGGGCCTTCGCATTCGGGCGCCAGCGCGCGGCGCCGCCGACAGGGGCGTCAGGCTGCGATCAATCGCGGAATCGCGGAGCGGAGCCTGGAATATCCGCGGTTCGAGAGCGGCCAGGCCGCCTCGTCCCAGGGTCTCACTCATATACACAACT
>NZ_VRUX01000026.1:0-20695 GCF_008039885.1 Methylobacterium sp. WL103 | reverse complement strand
GGATGTGCTCGACACAGGCGCGTCGGCGCGCGGGGCTCAGAAGTTTCCCCGGGACGCCTCCTGCAGGATCAGCTTGTCGAGGGTGAGATCGGCGATTGCCTTTCGAAGCCGAGCATTCTCGGTCTCAAGACTCTTCATCCGTCGAACTTGATCCGACTTCAGGCCGCCAAACTCACGCCGCCACCGGTAGTACGTCACCGAACTCACACCGAGCGCGCGGATTGCATCGGCCACGCTCTGGCCCTGTGAGATCAGCACGTCCGCCTGACGTAGCTTCGCGACGATCTCCTCGGGCTTCGGGTGCTTTGCCATCTCGTCCGTCCTCCAGGCTCAAAAGCCATACCAAAGGGCGGACCACTTCAATGGGGGCTGACCATCAGGCTGACATCGAGGCTCTGATAGCGGCAGTGGGTGCCACTGAGGACGGCGAGATGATCGTTGGCCCGTACCTGATACAGAGCAAGGTCAATCAGGCGTACCCCCGGTTTGCGATCGACGTTCGCGGCTCCGACTGAGCCATTCCCCTCAACCATAGTCCCCAACCGCCGGAGAATCGTCCATGAAGCTCACACGCGCTCTGATCTCGTCATCGATGTTCGTTGCCGCGATGGCCTTGACCGTCCCAGTCCATGCCGAGGGACTGACCAAGGAGGAAGCGCAAGTGAACATCGCCGCGATCTCTTCATTCGTGAATAAGTTTTGCAGCGGCATGAGGGTGGACGGCGGCACGTTGCAGGCCGCTATGACCAATCTCGGCACGACAATTGAGGAATTTACCGCCAAGGAAAATCGTGTTGCGCAGACCGAAGTCATGGTGACCCAAATGGCGGCGGATAAGGCAACCTCGTGCGACTCATCCTGGAAGCTGTTTGGCGAGAGCGGAACGATTTTGCCTGGGCTTCTTCGGCGATAACGCTTCGGAGATCAGGCGCGGTCAAAACTCAAAATCATTTCGGCAGACAAACAATAGGTCATCATGAAATTCGTTCTCGCTCTCTCGCTCGGCCTGTTCTCAACCACCGCTTTCGCCAGCGAGCGGATCTGCCAGTACAAGCACCAGCCTGACATGACGCAGGTGACGACCCTGAACTGCACCGTGCAGGTATCTGGCAAGAACGCCAACTACATGGCCGATGGTCACAAGTTCGTCGCCAAGCTGGATTCGTTAAACAGCGCTCCGGATGCGATCGTCGGCGCAACGCTGAACAGCAAACCCGCCACGTACATGCGGATGGGCTCAAAGGGATTCGAGATCGCCACCACTACCCGGAACAACATTACTTTTGGTGTGGTGGACGATCACCCGGCGGCGGCAAACGATAAACCGTATATCGGCACCTGGAGCATGGACCCGAAGAAGGGCTGCGGTGATACCGACGACTCTCTCATCACGTTCACTCCAACCGAGATCAAGGGATACGAGAACAATTGCAAGATTACGTCAGTCTCGAAAAGCGCCAACGATTATGTGTACTTCATCATCGGCGCGTGCATGTCGGAGGGTGAGGCCAGTAAAGCTGTCACCTCATTCAGCGGCCCCGATGACGTGAAGGAAATCGACGGCAAATTCTATCGCAGGTGCCCGGCCAAGCCCAAGCGCTGAGCACGTTCGAACAACAGATACTGAAAGGACTCTCAGGCCGGAGGGGTCGGTATCGTCTGGCCAGGATCGCTGCCGCCCACGGGGCTGAGATCCTACTGGACGACCTACTTGACCAGTTCGTCCGCTGCCGATGGCGCCGACCACCCACGGCGCGCCCACCGGGCAAATATGAGCCCAAGTGCTTTGCCTACTTCCCCGAGTTGAAAAGTGACGAATGAAAAGCGCCGTTTTGGGGCTTAGCTCGACTTTGGCCATTTTGACATGTCGCGGAACGCGCTGGGTGACGAAGCGGGCGTGATGGATAGGCTGATGGTGTCCCTCGCCAGAGACGCCTCATGCCGCACCTGCCCGCCCGCTTCGCCGGTATCGGCTTAGACGTCGCTCGCCGTGTTGGTCGCGTCGAGGACGTTGGCCAGTTGCGCTCCGTCGTGGGCGGCCGCGCTGGTCACGCTGAAGCGGCGGACGAACCCGTGCTTGCGGTCGATCGAGACATGCGTCCCCGGCCCTTCACCCGCCGGCATCCCGAACCATCTTGCCAAAGCTGCCCGGCAGCGGGGTCGCGCGACGTAAGCGAGGCCAAGGGCCGGCTACTGCGTCACGCCCTCATCAACTACCCCGCCGGCCGGTATAGAGCCAGGGGATAACTCCTTGACGCCTTCGATCTTAGTCTTCGCTTCCAATGTAGCAACAGCAAGGCCGCCCCAGAGTAGCAGGAAGTAAGACACGATCCTATTTCTAGGCTCTATTTGCTTTATCTCCCAAAAATCGTTCCTTTTTGTGCTGCAGGGATAGACCATATGATATGAGTGCTCAAAATATTCTCTGCCTTTAAGAAGTAAAGCACTATGGAAATTATCGGCGTCTTGCTGCGTTATATCTACGCCAAGGTTGTGTGCGAACCTATTCCGGTATGATCCAGCGAATTTAAGGGGCGCCTGAAGCGCTTTATGTAATCCTAACGCAGATGCTAATTTGCATTTGTCTTTATAATCCAGATCTAGAGCAGAAAGTATTTCCGGCGGTGAGATCATCATTCTGATGAAATCGATTAATTCATGCTCGACGTGAATGTGGCCTCTGATGACGATGCCTAGTTCGTCCTCTCTGAATAGCGTGGCGTGAAGCGCGTCCCGCCTCTTTCCGAGGTATCCTTGTGCTACGTCGGTATCCATGCGCCCCTCTCGCCCCTAGGCGCAGCCTCAGCCTGTCCGCCGGCCCCGTTGGGCCTCGGCACGCCAGGCGTCGCGCTCGCGTTCGACCCGGGCAAGGCAGGCCCGTAGAGCCTCAATGTTGGCATGTAGCTCGCCCGCGTCTACGGCTATCTCGACACAGCTATCCTGCGCCTCGGCGAGCTGGGCGCGGAGTTCGCAGTTCTCCACAACCACGGCGAGGATGTCGGCGGTGCGCTGGTCTCTCATGCCGTCCCCTGCCCTGTCGGTGCCAGGGCGCGGGGTCTACATCAGCCGGCGAGGCGTCGCCGCCACGGGCGATACGGCTCCGGCACGCGGGTGGCGGCCTCGTGCCAACGTTCGCAGTCCTGGCGAATCTCATCGAGGACGGCCTGCAGGGCTTCAACCTGCATGGCGATGGTGTGCTGTTTGAATGACCGTGCCGTCCCGCTGGCCCTGGGAACGGCAAGGGCAGGTATGGCGCCGGTTGAAGCGCCAAAGCCGCCGCCGCTGGACCGCGGCGGGCTCCTGTAGGCTCTCAGGAGCCGTTGAAGGTAGCCGTGCTGATGTAAGATGCCTGAGCGCGCGGGAGACATGCCTTGAACGACGAACCAGCTACAGCGGCTCGCTTCCACCAGGCGCATACGGAGGCAGCCAACCGCGCCGAAGCGACAGCCGTCCTGATCCGTTGCGGCTATCGCGTATACCGGCCGGAGGCGGACATCGAGGGTGAGGACCTGGTGATCCGTACCCCGGGCGGCGTGCTGTCAGGCGTTCAGCTCAAGAGCCGTGCCCTGGTCGATTGGCGCCGATACGGTGGCCGTGAACTGCTGATGCTGTTCCCATCCATGCCCTACAGCTCTGGGGCTGTCCGAGCATGGTTTCTCGTCCCCCACGATCCCTTCTACGGATGGGTGAAGGTTCGGCACGGTCATACCGCGAAGTGGGGCGAGCAATGGTTATATCCGGCAACCAGCAGGTATCTCGCTGCTTTTCTCGACCCGTACGAGGTGCGACCGCCAGCAGAGGCGGTGGGTTGATCGTCACCAGCCACATGCGGTTCGGTGTGTGCTGAACGCCGAAGCCCGCCGGCAGATCGCGGCGGGCTTCTACGGCTTGCTCAGGCGGCCATACGGCCCGGCCGGCCGAGGCCGATGTTCTTCGCGAGGGTGGAGCGGGCCTCCGAGTACGAGGCTGCCGTCGTCGGGTAGTCAGCCGGCAGGCCGAACTTCGCGCGGTAGCTGTGCGGGTTGAGGCCGTGCTTCGTCAGGTGGCGCTTCAGCGTCTTGTAGGGCTTGCCGTCGATGAAGGAGACCAACCCGTCGGGTCGGATCGATTTGCGGATCTGCGCCGCGGTCGGCTTCTCGACCTCTTCGTCCGTGGCGGTGGCACTACCGGCGGCTGTGCCGCTTGCGATGCCGTTAAGGGCTGCATGAACGGTGCCGATCAATCCCGGAAGCTCAGTTGCCGGTACGCGGTTGTTCGAAACGTAAGCTGCTACCAGTTCGCTCGCCATTGTGAGCATATTGGGGTTCAACCCCAGGTTATCTTTGATCACTTCGATTGTCCTGTGTGTACGCTACCGGCGTGAGATCTACCGATCTCTCATGCAGATCAAGGTACGACTCGCACAAGATCACGCGAGCCTGCCGTGACCTGTACGCATGATTGAGTGATATGGTTTTGGGGAAGAGTGGCCGGGGCGTCCCGTCAAGGCGACCCCGACTTTTGCGCCGCGCTCCGCGGCAGCACAGTGTCAGGAGCTATGCATTTGGCTGTTGCCCGCATCTGCAACAGCTGCGGACAGCAACAAATCTCTATCCGTGTTGCAGCATTCGACGGTGTGTTCTCCATAGAGGTAGCTTGACCACCGGCCCCAAGCGGTAGAGCGATGGATCCTCTAGATGGAAGGAACCGTCGTGGACGAACAAGCCGAAGCTCAATCCCCCAACTTCATGGAACTCGCTGCCGACTTGGTGGCGGCCTACGTGTCGAACAACAACGTGCCGGTCTCAGAGTTGCCAAACGTCATCGCAAGCGTGCACGCGGCCGTGGCGGGTCTTGCCAAAGGAGTGCCCGCTGAACCCGCCGGCCCGGAGAAGCCGACGCCGGCCCAGGTGAAGAAGTCCATCACGCCGGACGCGCTGATCTCCTTCCTCGATGGCAAGCCCTACAAGACGCTCAAGCGCCATCTGACCAAGAGCGGCCTGACGATGGAGACCTACCGCGCACGCTACGGCCTGCCGTCGGACTACCCTTCGACCGCCGCAAGCTATTCCGCCAAGCGCTCCGAGCTGGCGCGCTCCCTCGGTCTTGGCCAATTGCGCAAGGCAGCCCCCAAGGCCGCTGAGGCCGACGAGACGGTCTCCGAGGCGCCCAAGACCCGTGGCCGGCCGCGCAAGGCCGCAGAAGCGCCCGTGGAAGCCTCTACGGCGGCCCCGAAAGCACGCGGCCGCAAGAAGGCTGCTGAGACGGCCTGACGCCGCTCAGCGCCCCGATCCGGCACACCGCGGCACCCGTCGCGGTGACGTGCCCCTAACCAAGTGCCGGCATCCTGCACTTGGGCCATGTACTGCGTATCGGCCTCGCTGGTGAGATCCGGGGTTCCCCCGTCCTGTGAGCAGATCGGGACGGGGCCGAACCACTGCTAATCCTCAGCCTTGTCTCGTCGGTCGATTGTCGAGCACGTCGGTGAACGGCTTCGACAGCACGTGTCGGCCATGGAAGGCGCGTTGGAACTGCCGCGCTGGCTCGTGCCGAACCCGCCGGCCACTTTCCTGATGCAGATCCGCGGCGAGAGCATGCGCGGCGCCGGCATCCACGATCGCGACCTCGCCTGCATCGACCGCAGCCTGCGGGCCGAAGACGGCTCAGTCGTCGTCGCGGTGGTCGACGGCCAGCTCTCGTGCAAGCGCTACCGGATGGTCGGCAACCGGCCGCGCCTCGACTTAGATAACCCCGAGATGCCGGCCTTCGCGGTGGACGAGTGCGGTGAGGTGGAGATCTGGGGCGTGCTGCGGTTCTCGATCCGTTGGCACCTCGCCCGCGGGCCGCTGTCGTGAACGGTCCCGCGCGCCGCCTGCGCGATCGGATCTGCGGCAGCCGAGCCATCGCCTTGATCGACGGCAACAGCTTCTATTGCTCGTGCGAGCGCGTGTTCGACCCGAAGCTCTCCGGGGTGCCGGTGATCGTCCTGTCGAACAACGACGGATACGCCATCACTAGGACGGCTAAAGCCAAGGCGCTCGACATCCGGATGAACGAGCTCTCGTTCAAGACCCAAGTGATGTAGGTGCGGGTATGCTCTACAGGCTACATTTAAGAGATAGATGCGCGAAAGACACAGTCGTCATTTGATGGATTCTACTGATAGATTCAGACTTGCAGGCTATGATATCGGGAGAGGATAGGATGGTTCCATCTCAACTGTGTGAGGCCGACGTGACCAATAGCGCCCCTTATGTTTTGCAAGAGATAGGAGTGCAGTCGGTTAATATACGTGATCCGTTCTATAGCTATGACGCATCTAAAAATTTCGCCGATAGCGATATAATTAACGGAGATCGCCTAATATATTCGCTTGCTAGTCCAGCGAATTACATCACAATAGATCCGCACACAGGTGTGATTACCGGTTTTAAAAATATACAAGAAAATGCTACTAGCAATATTAAAACAGCGCTCGAGATATTCAATCCAGATGTCTGCAATGGTAGCGCCGCCTGCATAACATTTTATGAACAAGAGCGGGCCAACGCTATTGCCGGCGAATTAGATAGAGTGACATCACTCCAAATTGTGGCAACGGATGCATCTGGCGCCACTGCCACAAGCACTGTCACCTTTAATTTAGTGGATCTTCCTGTTAACGCCGCTCCTGTCCTGGACGTTGCTCATTCCATTGTGACTGGAACGATTACCGAACGTGCAAGCTTGACTGGTAGCTCCGCCCTCGACATTGCGACAGGCAGTATCGCCTTCGCTGACATGAACTCGTCTGACCGTCCAGCAGCTAGTGTTACAGCTCAGACCCTAGTTTACACAAATACTTCTGGCTCTGTGGAGGCGCTTACCGTCGCCCAATCAGCAATGATTAAGGCTGGATTTATCCTCAATGGAACCGCATCCAGTAACGTTGGTAGCGCAGACTGGAGATACAGTCTAGCAGACAATAATTTTGATTTCCTTGGGGCGGGAGAGCGGCTCACCTTGACGTCGGCCGTTCAGATCGATGACCATCATGGTGGTTTCGTCAATCAGGTGGTGTCTGTAATAATTAACGGAACTAATGACACACCTACGACGCAAAATGATCTCACGAGTGTAGGCTTACTCGGGACAACGAGAGTGGATGCCTCTCACGGAGTGATTTCAAACGATCGTGATCCAGATTTGCATGATAGAATTACAGTTAATTCGGTTGCGTTTGAGGGAAATACCGTGTCGGTCACAGCTGGCAGAGGTGCAACCATTAATGGCGATTACGGTACTCTAATAATAAACTCTGATGGCAGTTACAGTTATACATCCACATTAAAGGGTTCGCTCTATCATTTGCTGCATGCCGATTTGATTCCGCAGGATACCTTTGCTTATACGGCAAGTGATGGGCATGGGGGCGTTGCAACAAGTTATCTGACGGCCACCGTTGCACTTCAGGGACTTCAAAACTACGTCCAAGGCACTGATGGCAATGATTTACTCAGCTATACAAGCAGCAAAACCGCACTTGGTAAGGTACTCGGCATAAATGATGCAATGATACTCGCAGGTGGCAATGGAGATGATATTCTAAAGGGTGGTAACTCTAATGATGTACTGATTGCTGGTTCGGGTAGTGATACTCTGACCGGTGGGACAGGTCGTGATACGTTCGTATTCAACGAAGGTTCTGGAAGGTCAACAGTAACAGACTTTAGAGCAGGCTACGACGAAATTCAGTTTGACCACGAAGTATTCAAAAATTTTTCTGATGTGAGAGGCCATGCTGTCCAGATCGGGTTGGACGTCGTAATTACGGCTGATGTAGACCATACTGTTACATTGCAAAATGTACTTCTAAAAAATCTAAATCCAGGTGATTTCCATTTTGCTTAAGATAAAGATTTCAGAATAAATTGCGATGTAAAGTAGGTATTCGATTGACTATGAAATAAAGATCTTTCTGTTGTAAGGTCGTTATTTCAAACCATAGAGGCCTTGCATTAGTTGGGATGCAAGGCCCTACTGCGCGTCGTCCACGCCGACCATCCGGACGGTCGCGCCAAGCCGGCCTCGGTCCAGTCCCTTCCCCACATAGCGTTCATCCGCCCGGGCGACCTGCACCGGCGCCGGGGCACGCCCCAAGAAGCTCAAATCGCCCCGCACAGCCCGTTCAAGCTCCGATCGCACCGCGCCATCTGCCAGGACAGCGAGGCCGCCCACGGTCGCTACAGCGAGGAAGCTGCGGGTGAGGATCGAGGTGAGGGAGAGCATGGGGTGTCCTGGGGCTGCCGGAACCGTAGCAGGCCCATGGGGGCCGGGATGCAGCGCGGCGGGCACAGAGCGCAGCCGAATGGGTCCGTGGGCCTTACGGGGCAGCCTTCAGCCGTGAGATCGTGCTGTGTGAGACGTTGTAGCTCCGGCCGATCTCCGCGCAGCTTTCCCCGGCTTCCCGCCGTGCCAGGGCCTCCCGCTGCTGATGGGGCGTGAGCTTGTGCTTCGGGCCGGAACGGATGCCGCGTTCCCGCGCCCGCTTCAACCCCTCCCCTGTCCGCGCCCGGATCAGCTCGCGCTCGAACTCCGCCAGGCCGCCAAGGATCGTCACCATGAGGCGGCCGTGCGCCGTGGTCGTGTCGGCGCAGGCATCCGCTAGGGAGCGGAAGCCTGCGCCGCGCCGTGTGATCTCTTCGAGGACGTTGAGGAGGTCGCGGGTCGATCGGGCGAGGCGATCGAGCCGGGTGACGATTCAGGGTCCAGCGGGCATCGCGGTCCTTCTGCGCGAGCTTTTTTGGTTTGGCCGCCCACGCGTCAGGGATCTTGCCTTCCTTCAGAGCCGCCTTCTCCGCATCGGTGTGCCGCCCCTTGAAGTCAGCCTTGGAGCGCTGCTTCAGTTTGGCGGCGATAGCGGACAGGATCATGGGCCGGCTCCCAAGCGGAGGCGGCAAGCTGGTCAGGGATGGCTAACGATCCGTGAACGAAGGCGCATTCGCGTTTGCGACAGGCCCCTTTTAAGGGGCACTCGGGGAGCGGGTTCCTGTAGGAGGGCAGCACATTTGCCGCCCTCCTAGGTCATGCGGCACTCAGGCGAGGTGCCAGCCCTGTTCGATTTGGCCATTAAAGTGCGCGTGCGCCTCCTGGCTCTGGAGGATGCCGACTGCCACGTCGGCGCGCGTTGCCCCTTGTGAGAGCTGACTGAGCCAGCCTTTCTCGCCGCCAGCATCCGCCGGCCGACCAAGCCCGGTAGCGTACAGGCTGTCGACGAACTGCGTGTCCGTCTGGCTGCTATGCCCTGTGACGTACTCGGCCGAGGTCAGGAAGGATTGTGCGATGGAAGGTAGCGCCGAGCCGGTATGTGCCACCGCTTCCCACGCCGTTAGGCCAGCAGCGTCCGGCGCTCGATCTAGCAGGCCATGGTAGAGCCGCGCCACCGCCGCGTCAGTTGGATCGGCGAGGTACACACCGGCGTCGAAAGCGCCTTTCAGCTGTCCGAGATGCTCGCCCGAGAACACGAAGCTGTCGGCAACGTCAGCGCGTGAGACGCCGTGATCGAGGGCGGTAACCCAAGCCTGCTTACCGCTGGCATCACTCGCGCGATCCAATACGTTGCCGTAGAGCTGCTCGACATAGTCGGCGTTGCCAGTGGCGTTGAGATGGCTTTGGCCTTCAGCGCTGGTGAGGAAGGCCTGGGTGATGTCCTTCAGCGTTGCCCCATGGTCGAGAGCATCGATCCAGCCCTGCGCTCCGCCCTGATCTGGGGTCCGACTGAGCAGGCCCTCGTAGAGGGCGTAAACCTGGCCGAGATGGCTGGCGGTGTCGTGCGCGACCGTTCCGAACAAATCGCGATTGGCGCTGTAGTCGAAGGCGAACACAAAGCTGTCGCTGGTGCCGACATTGCCCGCAGCATCGGTGGCCGATGCCGTGAGATTGTAGCTATGGCTCGGTCCGTCCTTGATGTCAGTGACGGCAAAGTTGAAGTGGCCTGCGCTGTCAGCGATCGTTGTGCCGAGGACGGTCGAGCCGTCGCGAACCGTGACGGTGAGGCCGGCATCCGTTGCACCGAGATCGCCCGACAAGGCGTGCCCGATTTCGTGGTTCGCTTGCCCCGAAACACCTGTCAGGACAGCTTTAGGTGTCACCGTGTCGATTATAAAGGCTTGGTTAACATCGGCATTGGCGATGCCATCGGCGGAGACGACGTGTGCAGTGGCCATGCCGGCGGTCGCGGGCTGCGTGACCTGAACTGAGAAGATCGTGCCGTCAGCCGTTGCAACGTAGTATTTTCCGGCAATAGTCACGACCACTTTTTCGCCTGCGGCGAGCGCTGCCGAGAGCGTACCGCTGACCAGCACAGAAGCAGCCTTGGCCTCAACATCGTTGACCACATTGTCGGAGGTGACCGACAGGCTCTTTACCATTTCGGATGGCGACTGCGGGTTCGAAGGCGGCGTCACAGTAATAGGCATGGCTGTAACATCAGTAAGGACGATGTCGTTGCCGTCGCCGCCATAGTAGCTGATCTGGTAGCTGTGGCTGCCCAGCGTCAGGCTCGCGCCTTCGGACAGGCCCGCGAAGGTGCCCTGAACGGCGTCCGCCTCATCGTTGTCAATAAAGACGAACTTATCACCGCGCGTCGAGACGAAGGAACCGTAGGAGGCGAGATTCAAGGTCGCGCCATTCAGCGTTACCGTGCCAATCACTTTGGTCTGATCGAACTGGCCCTGGCCCGTGCCTCCGATCTCATCCTTCAGCGTAGCGCCTGCAGCCAGCGTCAAGTCACGCGTTGTCAACACGCCTGGCGAGTTCCCTGGCGAGAGGGTCCCACCGGGAGACACTATTACCGTGCCCGTTGAGCCGTGGCCCCCGAGCGTCGCTCCACTCTGCACGGTCACCGTCGAGACAACAGAGCCGTCAATTAGCATCGTGCCGGCATTTAAGGTCGTCGGGCCCAAGTAGGTATTTGTCCCGGTTAGTACGAACGTGCCGAGCCCGTTCAACGTGATTGATCCACTCGATACGCCCGAGAACGTCTGGGTTTGCCCAGCTCCAGGGCTGATAGTTCCGCCTTCATTGAGGGTGCCTGCCTCAATTGTAGTAGTTACCCGCGCAAATTTCAAATCAAGCCCTGTTTGGTTTTTTGTATAGCCCATATCTTGAAGTATGTTTATGTCCGTTTGAGAAATATTAATATTTGGCCCCATATAAGACGGAGTCATAAGCTCAGGGCTTAAGGGAGTAAGTCCTGCAATATGACTGTCAAGACTACCTTCGCCACCCTTTGTAAGCAGAACACTTCCAGATCTTGGCCCATTAAAATAATAAAACCCAGAACCATCTGTGGAAGCTGATTGCCAGATACTCCATGGTGTAGCGGTAACAGGCATAGATATACCAAATCCAAGACCATGAAGCAGTTCATGCGTAAGTAGCGTTGTTATGTCGTAAGATCCTCCACCAACTCCTACGCTAGTTACGTCTGAAATTAATGTTGCATCTATTTTACCATTATAAAATTTCTGCAAAAAATCTAAATTAACAGTGATGTGCACATCGGGTTTAGATTTATCTGGGTCATCGCCAAACGTATATTTATACAAATACTTTGGCACGCTCAGGGATCCAGCAAATCCTCCATCAGAGGTTGTATTTATCAAAGTCGGGCCGGCGGCAGCAATTAGCCCATAGCCAAGGGTACTTCCGAGATGCTGACCCTCAACCGAAATTGTAATTGGGCTGCTTAAGCCGCCTGGCAGCGCCGCAGAAATGCGATTCGCAGCGGCTACAATGTCGTCAGAGATGTATTTAAATAAATCACTATTACTACTGATTCCAAGAGATGCGTCGGCGCTTGTATTAACAATGACGGGGTGCTTGATTTGATCGTCATTCAAAATTGTTCCAAATGCAACTTGAGCGTTGGCATTTATTGAAAGTCTAGAGCCATTGGTTGCAGATGGTAGCGCTATCCCTAAACTAAATTTCTCATCCGACTCAATCTGATTATCACCGATTGCATAGACATTAACTATTTTGGAAGTATTATCTCCAGGATTGAAGGTTACGATAAGAGACCTATCATTTGTCAGCGAATAACCTGCATCGCTTTGGGAGGGGTCAGCTATCCAATCGGTGCCGTATTGAGTGTTTTCCAGCGATGCTGTGGATACCGAATCGTAGCTAGCTGGATTAGGAATCAGTATAATACTGATTGGTTCGGACCCAGCCGGTACAGCCTTGTCCAAACTAACCGTAAAAGAAATGGGAGATAAGCCAGACGCCCCTTCACTTATGCTTGGATTACCAGTTATGCTAGCAACATAACTTAGATTTTCAGGCATGGCTCCAACGTTAGCAAAACCCAGCGGGCTCACCCCACTGAAACCTTTTACAATATCAAGGACGTAAGTACCTTCCGGTGTTCCGTCAGTAACCCACGGCTCTGCTCCAGTACCTCCGCCCCTAGAGGAGAACATAACCCTACCATCACCCATCGCTGTGAAATTAGTTGGGTCAGAACCATATTGTCCAGACTGTAAATCTACTAACAGCTTCGGCGAAGACATGTCATGATTAGCAATCCACAGCTCATTGCCATGCTCACTGTCCGACTGAGCAAAAATAACTCGGCCATCTCCTAGATTTGCGCCCTGCCCATAAGGTGCAGAACTATTAGATGGACCACTTTGAATTACATGAGTGCCAGCAACGGTACCATCAGTTAGGTACGTTTTGCGCACTCCCCCTCCAGTAGTATCAAATTCGATTTCGCCGTCCGCGACTCGAACAGCGTAATATAGAGCCGTCATTTCGCCATTCGGTAGCGTCATATATTCATGAGTGCCTTCTTTGGTTCCGTTAGTCGTCCATAAAGTTGTATTGAATAGGCCATAATTATTTGTAGTGAAGAAAACTTTTCCCTCAGAGAGACTTCTGACATTGCCCAGGTCCGAATAAGTCCCGCCCGGTATGCCAAGAGAGAATGTCCCTTGCTGGGTTCCATCAGTGACTTGTCCACCAATTATTGCTTTCCCTTTTTCGAGATAAGCCATGAAATTGGGTATATCGGAATATCCATTTCCCGCCCCTGGATTTAAATCTTTTATGAGATGAGTTCCTGAAATAGTCCCATCGGTGACCCACGGCTCATATCCATGGACGCCATCGTTGTTCCCAAATACAAATTTTCCATTGCCGAGCGACAGTAAGCTTTCAAACTTCACATTTAAAGAAGGGAAGATCTTGCTAAAATCATATGTTCCTTCGGAAGTACCGTCTGTAAACCAGATATCATATTTGTCGTTGCGAGACGAAGAAGTACCGGTTCTATCAGTTGACGATATAGCTTGAAAAACGGCTTTACCGGCCCCAATTGCCATAATTGACGGCGAAGTATAAGAATTATAATCAGACACTTTTTTAAGGGCTATTGTGCTTTCTATGGATCCATCTGTGGTGTACAGCCAAGACTCAGAACCTAGACTTCCAATGAAAACTGTCTTGCTCATAGCGCTATTCATTCCAAATGAGTGTTAGCTAATTATTTTATGTCGTAATTACAGAGCGAATGGGAGACCATTACAAATTGGTCTCTCTCCGCTGTAAACTGTCAACGTTCTTTCCAAGCTTTTGCGATCTGATCGCTGATTGGCTTCACAAGGTAACTTAGCACCGTGCGCTCGCCGATCTGTAGATGCGCTTCAACAGGCATGCCAGGTACAAGCCGCACCTCGCCTAACCGGGTCAGCTGGTCGCCCGACAGACCGATCCGTGCCGTATAGTAGCTCTGGCCGCTCTTCTGATCGGCAGTAACGTCCGCAGACACCCGAGACACAGTGCCATCGACCTCCGGCGTCGTGCGCGCATTGAACGCCGCAAAACGGAGCACCGCCTTCTGACCGAGACGCACGCTGTCGATGTCCTGCGGCTGGATATGCACCTCGACCATTAGCTGATCCGCTGCGGGTACGATCAGCATCGCTGGCTCAGAGGGCGTCACCAAGCCGCCGATCGTGTGCACGCTGAGCTGGTGCACCGTTCCATCCTGAGGTGCGCGCAGGTCGACCCGCTTGAGCTGATCCTCGGCCGCGACCTGCCGCTCGGTGAGTTCTGACCACTTGCCGCGGATTTCAGACAGGTCCTTGCCAACCTCGGTGCGCATGTCGCCATCGATCTGCAGGATCTGCAACTCGGTCTCAGCGATCTTGCCGCGCGCCGAAGCCGTCGCGGCGACAAGCTGCCCGCGCTCGCCGGTAAGCCGGACGGCATCACGCTCCAGCGCCGTCACGCGGGTAATGGGGACCAGGTTCTTGGCATAGAGGTCGCGTACGCCAGTCAGCTCGGTGCCGATCAGTGCAATCTCCCGGCCCTTCGCCTCGGCCTGCTCGGTGAGGCCGCCAATCTCCTGTCGAAGTTGGGCGACGCGCTCGCGCAGCTGCGCCCGCTGTCCCTCCCGGCCGGCAACCCGCGCTGCAAACAGTCGTGCCTCGCCGTCTACAAGGTGGGCGACATCCGGCTCACCCTTGCGTGCTAGCAGAGGGGCTGGGAAAGCAATGGCTTTCGTCCCGTCGCGCTCTGCCTCGTCACGGGCACGGCGAGCGGCAAGCTCGTCCAGCGCCTTGAGCACCACCTGGAGGTTGGCCCTAGTTTGGGTTTCGTCGAGGCGGATCAGCACCTCTCCGGCCCGGACCTGCTGTCCTTCGCGCACTCGCAGCTCGCCGACCACACCGCCGGTGGGGTGCTGTACCTTCTTGACGTCGGACTCGACCACAAGCTGACCGGGCGCAATCACGGCGCCTGAGATCTGCGTGAAGGTTGCCCACCCGCCGATGCCCGGCACGAGGGCAAACGAGACCAAGCCCGCCAGCATCAGCTGACGCCGGATTGAGGCGCGCGGATGCGTCATGGCATTCATCACGGGCACGGAGAGAGATCCAGCGGCCATCACGCCCTGCGCTCCATCATCTCGTTCAACGGCTTGGCGCGCGGCAAGCCGGGGCTCGCAGTGTGTTCAGAGGCCGCCCCAGACGAGGGAGCCTCTGCCACGGCTGCGGGGCGCAGCACGCGCTTGAACACCTCGTCCTTCGGGCCGAAGGCCTGGACCCGGCCGTCGGCCATCATCAGCACATGGTCGACGGCGGCCAGCGCGCTCGGACGATGGGCAATGACCACGCAGATACCGCCGCGGGTCCGCACCCCGAGGATTGCCTGCGTGAGGGCGTGCTCGCCCTCGGCATCAAGGTTGGCGTTGGGCTCGTCGAGCACTACCAGGAACGGCTCACCATACAGCGCGCGGGCCAGGCCGATGCGCTGCCGCTGTCCGGCCGATAGCCCAGCTCCGGCCTCACCCAACGGTGTGTCGTAGCCATGAGGCAGGCGCAGGATCAGCTCATGAGTCCCTGCTGCCCGGCCCGCCGCCACCACTGCCTCGGAGGTGGCCTGAGGGTCGAATCGACCGATGTTCTCTGCGACCGTTCCGGCAAACAGCTCGGCTTCCTGCGGCAGATAGCCGACGTGCCGCCCGAGATCCTCGGCAGACCACTGGTCGAGTGCTGCCCCGTCAAGACGCACCCGGCCGCGCACCGGGGCCCACACTCGCACCAGAGCTCGCGCCAAGCTCGACTTGCCCGAGGCTGAGGGACCGATCACTCCAAGCGCTTGCCCGGCTGCAAGCTGAAAGCTGGCGTCGAACACCGCCGCCCGTCCAGTCCCCGGCGGAACGACATTGACCCCTTCGACCGAGAGCGCGGTGCGGGGGGCTGGCAGCACCAGTGGTGCGGATTGGACTGGTAGCCGCGCCAGGGTCTCGGACAGGCGTCGCCAGCTCTGGCGCGCGGCCACGAAGCCACGCCAGTTAGCAATGGCGAGTTCCACCGGCGCCAGCGCCCGAGCTACCAGGATCGAGGCGGCGATGATGATGCCGCCGCTAGCCTGGTTGTTGATCACCAGCCACGCTCCGAGTGCGAGCACTCCCGACTGCAGCACCATGCGGGCGGTCTTCGACACCGCGCCCAGGCCACCGGTTACGTCCGCGCTGCGCTGCTGCGCGGCGACGTAGTCGTTGTTGACTGCCTCCCAGCGCCGGCACATCCGGTCCTGTAGCCCCATCGCGGCCACCGACTCGGCGTTGCGCCGCGCCGTCTCAGACAGTGCTTGACGGCGTGCGGCGTGCAGGCTGGCGGCGCGGACAGGCGCTCGTGAGGCAAGATCGGTGGCCAGAGTTAGGCTAGCCAGCAGCACGACCCCCGCGATCGCAGCGACACCGATCAGCGGGTGGAACAGGAAGCACAACGCGACGTACGCCGGCAGCCACGGCAGATCGAACAGAGCGGCAGGTCCGGAGCCAGCGAGAAACGCTCGGAT
The DNA here is from genome assembly GCF_008039885.1 of Methylobacterium sp. WL103. NCBI lineage: Bacteria > Pseudomonadati > Pseudomonadota > Alphaproteobacteria > Hyphomicrobiales > Methylobacteriaceae > Methylobacterium > Methylobacterium sp. WL103. The sequence continues at coordinate 4,366 of NZ_VRUX01000026.1, read as the reverse complement.
CTGATCGAGATCGCGCAGGGGCTGCCCAGCGACTTCGGGGCTAGCCCCACGCAGCGGCGCCTGCAGGCTCAATCCCAGGACACGCCCGCAGAGATCGGCGTCAAGCGCCGCGCCGACCCGCGACAGCACGCGACCGCGCAAGGCTTCGAGCACGCCTTGGGCGACGAACAGTGCCAGCGCCAAGATGCACAGGCCGACCAGCGTAGGGATCGACCGACTGGGAATGACCCGGTCGTACACTTCGAGCATGAAGAACGAACCGGTGAGCGTGAGTACGTTCACGAGTGCGCTCATCCAAGCGACGCCAGCAAAAGCGCCAAAGCTGCGGCCGAGCGCTCGGCGCAGCTCACCCGATGTCCGACCCTGATCCATGTCGCCCCCAAGACGCATGGAGCGGCCACGTAGCCGGATGCGTCACGCCGTCTGTTAATTGACGGGAAAGGAATTCCATCATCGATCTGAATGATGCGATGGCCTAAAACGGCAGCTGTCACATCAGGCATACTGACCTAAGGCGCTACAAACAGGAGAAATCCAATCGATGTATTAGACGCATAAAAAGATAGAATTAATTGATTATTTTCCCGTTTTTTGAATTTTTGTCTCAACAATGCGAAAATTCATAAATGTATCGAAACTGCAAGTTATAGCATTGAGGCATCGGTGACCGAGAAATTAGCCAATGCCTTAGGCAGATATATTTTATCGACCTTGCTGACGGGTCTGATATCTTGGACCTGGTCGGATTCAGAGTCGTGAGCGACCAAGCCACGATGCTGATCGGCACACCGCTGCTGCAGGCGTTCGGTCGCATGGGCTGCGGCGGTCTGATCCTCTCGACCCGCGGACACGTACTCGCTGCAAATGCCGAGGCACGTCGCATCCTGGGGGAGACATTCGATCTCACAGATGAGAGCCTCGATCTGCTCGATGGTAGCGGACGCGACGTGATCAAACGCCTGCTTGCCCGGGCACGGACCCGCATCCAGCTCGACGGCGAGAATTGGATGCTCACGACACGAAAAAGCCAGCGCCCGCTGATCATGAGCACTATTCCGGTTCCGGTGCTCGGCGAGGAGGAGCCGCACACGGTTCTGATCCTGATCGACCTCGACCGAACTCCGCAGCCGCACACGACTGCGCTGGAGCGCATCTTCGGCCTCACCACCGCGGAGGCACGGTTGGCTGCACTGCTAGCCAGCGGCGCTACGGTGGCCGAGGCGGCCACTACCTTCAAGGTCAGCGTGGCGACCGTCCGCACGCAGCTAGCCGCCATTTTCTCCAAGACGCACATAAGCCGTCAGGCGGAACTGATCATTTTGGTCTCGCGTCTGTCCGCCCTCGTGTGAGGAGCGAAGCTGGACCCGCCTACAACGCCACGACAGAACTAGTCCGGTCTCGGATCCAGTTCTCAGCCATGGCCAAGGTCGTGAAGATTACGCCTTCCTGCTCACGAAAGCCGAGACTGAACTGCAGGAACCAGCCGGTTTCGGCAGGAACGAGCAAGGCCATAAGCGCTCCGTCTAGGAAGACGAGGTGACTATCCTCTGTCCCCTCTTGGGTCACCGCTCGCACGCTCTGGAAGCTGATCTCGGCCGGCATGATCCCTGTCGCTTGATCGAGAGCGACGACCTGCATCACCGCGTAGGCCGACTGAGCCGACCGCCCTTGGAATATCGACGCGCGAGCGGACCCGCATCATCCAAATGACTAAAGCTTGAGCGCTTCTAGATCTTTTCGGCAGCGTAGTGCTTCCTGCAGTCCACGTGATAGGCGTCGTAAGAGCCCGCTGCGCAAGATGGGGAGGGGGTAGGGGTGATAGAAGAAACCGAAAATGCACCCCATGCCCCGTGTGGATGCGCTCGGTTGCATGGCGCCTTCGCTGCAGATCGGTGCGGAGCCAAGCGGCGGGACGGCGGCGCATGTCAGCAGCCAGCCATGCGCAACGGACGGTGCCGACTTCACGGCGGGAAGAGCACAGGCGCCCGAACGCCAGGGGGGAAGGCAAAGGCGCAAGCTGGCAACCTGAAGCACGGGCGGTTTTCAGCGGACGCGATCACGGAAAGGCGGGAGCTTCGTCGGGTTCTTCACCTGGCTCGTAGAACGCTTCGGGATCTCGCAGCGCTGGCCTGAGCCAGAGTTCACCGTGACGTCGCCGACCACGGCTTGTCCGCCTTCGTAGACGTGGACGTGCTCCACGCGGACCTTCTGCTCGCCGCCGCGCCGGAGCTTTGACAGCGCCTCGATCTGCGCCGTGTACGTCCGCATGAGTTTGATGGCGAGATTGCCAGCCTCCTGCACGACGTGCGGGTTCTGCGCGCTCTTGGCTTTGACCAGCAGCTGCATAGCGGTCTCGTGCGTCCCGTACATCTGAACCGCCAACATCGCCTCCGTCTCGTTCTCCGGGCGGATGCCATCGACCACAGCGAGGGCGGCGTTCAAGTTCATCTCGCTCGGCGCCGTGCCGCCGGGGCCTGTTGCGAGCGACACGGTTCAGTAACCAGATCGCCACATGCCGATCACCATACAACGGTAGGCATCTCCGCTCACGCGATGAACCGGAGCGAACGCATGGTACTCGCCGACCTCGACAAGCGTGCCGAATTGACTGTCTGGCCGGGCCATGAACCGGCTCGCACTGCTCATGCGCGCGCGTTTCCGACGTTACGCGAAGCCCTCGCGGCCGCAGCGGAAAGCATCCAGGCTGACGACGCACAGCCGTGGATCATCACGGAGGATGGCGACATCCTCTCGCCGCGCTGGATTAGGGCAAACGCCGATCCGGACCGGCTACAGTAAGATGGCGAAGGGCAGGCCATAAGTCGGCGCCGGCGGTTCCTGTTCCCCGCGTCACCGACCTTCACACGACCCGAGGCTTCATAGGCATGGCGCAGGGAACTGGCCCGCGCCTGCCTATCGTCGCCTTCTCTCTGTGCTGGGCGGCCTGTCGGCGGTCGCGAACGCCGCCGGCGCAGGCGGCGAGAGGTGCGCGGCACAGCACCTTCGCGCCCAAGATGAGCCCGTCCGTCATGTCGAACGCTCGCGTGTGGCTACCGCATGACTCGGCCAGATCTACCCACAGCGGGACCCTGCGGATTGGCTCTGCCCGCAGGGTCGCCCGCCGCTTGTCGGCAGCCCTTTTGACGCTTCCGAAGCCCGAAATTCACAGGGTATGAAACATCAGTAGACGTGCGGTTCGCAGATTTGCACCCTCCCCCTTTCGCTAAGGCGGCAGGTAAAGGGGGCTCCCCAAAAATGGGGAGGCCCCCTTTCCGGGCCAGCCGTAGCCAGGCTGTCCATTCCACCGACACGATGCGCACCACGTTCGTGTCGTTGCGGAAGCCCGTCACGCGCCGTTCCTCGACCGCGACGAGCCCGAGCTTGCGAGCCTCGCGGATCGCGTTGCGCACCGTCGTCTCGGCCACGCCCGTGATCGCGGCCAGGTGCCCCACGGCGAGACGGCAATCCTTCCGCCTGACGGTCTCGGCAGCGACGAGGGAGAGCACCGCCTGCTCCGCCAGGGTGAACCGCGCCGCAAGGCCCGGAGGAAGCCGCCCAGATGCCGCCCAGCGGCGACGGCGCTCTATCGAGGCATCCGTGCGCGGACGGGAGCCGACGGCTTTCCTGGGCCTCGCCACGGGCGCGGGGGCAATCGACCGAGCCTCGATGAGCCCGGACAGCGCCTCCGCCTCGGCCTCGGACAGGTGCCCTTCTCCGAATGCCTTCCACATGGCGGACGCGACGGCCGGCAACGCGGCGCGCGGAGCCGCCTCCGTCTGCCGGCGGATTTCGTAGGCGTAGTCCATCGTTCACGGTCCCTCACGGGCCGCGATCCAGGGTCCAGGTAAAGCCTTCCCGTTGACGGAAACACGTTCCGTCTTGACTCCCGAGGGAATCATGTGGCTTGTGGGGGGTAGTGACACCGGGCCCACAAAGCCCCAGGTTTTCGACGGCCTCACCCTGCCAGGGGTGGGGCCGTTGGCTTTTCAGGGTCTATCTCGCGGCGCTGATCTCTCCTGATGCCGGCTCACGACTCGTCTGAGCGCGAGGGCCGGAATGGTTCATCTCGACCGGGGCGCGTGGTCAAGTCAACGTTACTCCTGCGTTTGACGTGTTGGCCTATCGGTCAGAACATACCCCAAAACCTCTCAGAACGCTCCGTAGGCGCCCGCGAACAGATCCCCGATCGCTCGCTGCCGCATTATGGTCGCCCACCGTCTCCGACGATGCTCGGGACCGTCGTGCAGGATGTGGCAGCGCTGGCACCAGGCCGCGAGATTACGGGCGTTGTTCACGCTGGTGTCGTGGTTCCGGTGTGCGGTCGCAAGGTAGACACGGGTTTGGCGCACCGCGCCCGCGATCTTCC
>NZ_VRUX01000269.1:0-5585 GCF_008039885.1 Methylobacterium sp. WL103 | reverse complement strand
AGGCCAGGGTCTGCGCGGCGGCCGGCGCCACGCCGGCGGCGAGGAGGGCGAACAGCCCGAGGCCGAGCGCCCGGATCCCCGTTCCCTTGCTGCTGAACACCCGGCCCATCGCCCAAACCCTCCGTCGATGGAGGCACGATGGGCCCGCGCGCCCTCCACGGCGCTGAAGCCGATACGAGCAATTTTATCGATTCCCCGCCGCGGCCGGCGCGCCTCGCAACAGCCCGAACCGGACGCTTTGGCGACCCGGCGGATTGTCGGCATCGCGTAGAGGATCGGGAAACCCTGTGCGGCCGCCGCGGTCGCCGTCCGGTCGATCCGAAGTTCCGATGCGGGACGTCAAACGCAGCGATCGGACGCGATCCGACCGAGCGAGCGGCCGACCCGGCAAAGGCGATCACCGTTCAGGTCAGGCTTGATGAATGAGAAGGGTTTTCGGACGGCGGCGTGCGTGCGATCCGGCAAAACCGCATCGTTCGCTCGATTCGCAGAATCAATCGGCAATGACGTGGTGACCGCGACGCGTCCGTCCCGGCGGCGGCGGCCACAACCAAGTCGCCGAAGCGTTCGGCCCCGGCCGCCGCGTGCTTAGAGCGTCATGCCTTCGTGGAAGCGGTCGGGGGAGAGCGGCAGCATGAACTGCACGCCGAACCCGCCTTCGAAGTATCGCACGAGCTTGCCCGGCGTGCTGCCGATCGTGAGCGTCGTGCCCAGCGGCGGCGCGCTGAGGCTGGCCAGGGCCACGCCCGACATCGAGATGTCGATGACCCGCGCCTTGATCTCGCGCCCGCTTTCCAGCCGCACGACCACCGCCGGCTGCTTGGGCACGATGCGCTCGTGGGTCCGGCCCTCGGGCAGGCCGAGCATCTCGCGGTTGGCGAGCCAGGTGAGCTGCGAGGCGATCTTGTCGCGCTTGCGCGGCGTGGCCGACAGCTGGATCGCGAAGCCGCCCTTGGGATGGCGCGCGATGACGCCCTCGATCCGGCCGATATGCTCGAGGTACAGCACCACGCGCTCGCCGAGCTCACCCACCACCGCGCAGGTCAGACGGACGCCGCCGGGCGACATGTCGACGGTCTGGCACGGATATTCGCGGCGGTCGGACAGCATGTAGCGGCCGAGCAGGGAGACCGGCACGCGCTGATGGCGTCGCAGGTCGGAGGCCTGCGCAAGGCGCAGTGTCGTCGTTCCCGCTGAGTTCTGCGCCATCATCATCGCGGGAATAGTCGGTCCGTCGTTGCTCGCTTGCAAAACCTAGCAATTATCTGGTTACGAAAACCTTGTTCCAGGCACACAATCTGAGGTTTCTTGCTCAAGGTGCCTGTTCAATTTTCTCGCGTCAGTTCTGCGGCCGGCGTCTCCGCTGCTTTCAGACCCGTCCGCCGCGGTGGACCATGAGGTGCCCGCGACGGAACGGGGCGCTGTCGTTGGCCGGCGGGGGGAGGGCGCCGAACGCCCCGGCTTCGAGGCCCGCGAGATCGAGGACCGAGTCGTCGCCCTGCGGCCCATCGTGGAGGGCGTCGGGCATGGGCCGGGCCAGCATCCGCAGGGAGAGCGTGTTGAGGCGCACGAGCGGACGCAGGCCGAGCCAGGTCGGCGGGGCGAGGGGGCTCAGCGCGCCGAGCGCCCGCGCCTGAGTGCGCGCGCGGTGGCGGAGCGGCAGCAGGAGGAATTCGAGGTCGACGGTCTCGCCGTCCGTGTTGGTGCCGCGCAGGCCCGCGACGACGCCGATCGCGTCCGCCGCCACCGTCTCGACCATCCGCCATGGGTCCGCCGAGGCCTGGCCCCAGAGGGCGGACAGGTGCGCGGCCCGCAACTCCCGCCCGAACAGGGCGCAGACGCGGGTGCCGGCGAGCCGCAGGGTCGCGGTCCGGTGCGGCATGTCGAGTTCGAGGATCAGGCTGTCTGCCAGCAGGTGGCGGATCGCGCCGGGTTCGATCTCGGAGCGCTCCGGGGCGCAGCGCTGCCCGCGAAGCCGGTCCCAGTAGCTGTAAAGCATGCGGCTGGTCGGATGCTTCATCGGTGTCCCGGACTGACGCGCGGCGGCGTGGCGATCGGTGCCGCTTCGGAACACCTTCGATCTCTCGTGGTGCATCCAGCGGCTGTTCGACCGTCACGGTGCACAACCTACGCCCGGGGTCACGGTCAAGCTCGCGCAACCCTTCGTTAAGGTTAAGCGGAGGTTGACGTTGCACGCCGGGCGGCCCTGCGAGACAATGTTCACGAAAGCGTGACGGTTCGGGTCGCCCCGACGCCGTCACGTCTCCGGGTCGCCTTTGCGAGGTGCGCGGAGGGATCGGGCGCCCGCGCCCCGCCGTCTCCTGGTCCGGACGGTGCCCGGCCCCGCAAGGGGTCTCGGATCCTCTGCTTCAGGGAGGTCGCCCGTTCGCGGTGCGCCTCCCTTTTTTTGTTCGCCGGCCGCCGTTCCGGCCGTCGCCGCGGCCGCAGGCCCTTGCAGCGGGAGCCGTCGCCCCGACATGTGGCGCCATGGATGCTTCCCCCGATCTGCCGCGCCAGGGCCGCGTGCCCGTCTTCAACATGCCGGGCGTGGTCACCGTCTCGATCGGCCTGCTGCTCGCGATCCATGCGGTCCGCGAGATCCTGCTGCCGGACGCCTGGGACATCCGCCTGGTGCTCGACCTCGCGCTGGTGCCGTCCCGCTGGACGACATGGTTCGACCCGGCCCAGGCCGACGCGGTGCTGCGCGCGGCGAGCGAGGCCGGGGACGCGCAGTTCGCCGCCGCGCGCGAAGGCTTCGCCCGCTACGTGCTCAGCGAGCCCGGCGCCTACCCGTGGAGCTTCGCCACCTACGGCCTACTGCACGGCTCGTGGATGCACGTGATCTTCAACAGCGTCTGGCTCGCGGCCTTCGGCTCACCGGTGGCGCGGCGCTGCGGCGCCTGGCGCTTCGGGCTGATCGCCCTTGCCGGCACGGTCGCGGGCGGGGCGCTGCATGTCGCGATCGACCCGCTGAGTTCTTCGCCGCTGATCGGCGCCTCCGCCGGCGTGTCGGCGCTGATGGCCGCCGCCGCGCGCTTCGTGTTCCAGCCGCCGGCGGCGGGCTACGGGACGCAGGCCTGGCAGCTGCCGCCGCACCGGCCGGCCGAGACCGTCCCGGAGCTTTTGCGCAACCGCACCGCGGTGACCTTCCTGGTGATCTGGCTGGCGACGAACCTGCTGTTCGGCCTGATCAGCCTGCCGCTCGGCGCCGAGAACGCGGCGGTCGCGTGGGACGCCCACCTCGGCGGCTTCGTCGTCGGCTTCCTGATGTTCCCGTTCGTGGACCCGCAGGCACGACCGCCGCGGTAGCCGGCCCGAGCCGCTTGTATGACCGGCCGCATGACGGCGGCCGGCATTCCCGTTCGACGATGTGGACGCCCTCGGCAGGCGCCGCGCGCCCGGTCTTGCCATGGCGCGGCATCCGCCACACACTCGCATCGATCGCACGGCGCGATCCGGGATCAACCCGGGCACGCCTCCGGTCCCTATGCGCGCCGCGGCTGACGGCGCGGGCGGCGTCACCTCCTGGGAGGGATCTTCATGACCATCGCACGCATCCTCGCCGAGAAAGGCGCGGACATCGTCACCATCACCCCCGAACGGACCCTCGACGAGGCGATCCATCTCCTTGCGGAGAAGCGCATCGGCGCCCTCGTGGTCACCCACGGCGACGGGTCGGTCGCCGGCATCCTGTCCGAGCGCGACATCATGCGAGCGCTGGCCAAGCTCGGCGGCGGCGCCTTCGATGCGCCGGTCTCCGCGCACATGACCGCCGAGGTCGTCACCTGCAAGCGCGCCACGACGGTGGAGGACGTGATGCAGCTGATGACCGAAGGGCGCTTCCGCCACGTTCCGGTCTGCGAGGACGGCCGGCTCGTCGGCCTCATCTCCATCGGCGACGTGGTCAAGCGCCGGATCGCGGCGGTCGAGGCCGAGCACAAGGCGATGCGCGACTACATCACGATGGCCTGACGCCTCCGCTCAAGCCGGAACGGGATCGAGGGTGACGTGCCACAGGTCGGCGTCGGCCGCGTCCTTCAGCGTCACCGTCATCTGCTCCGTCCGCCCGTCGACGGCGACATGCCCGAAGAACTGGTAGCCTGCCGCTGGCGACAGGTTCACCTGGCCTTCCGGCGGCGCCTTCACGAAACGCAGCTGCGGCCCGAACGTGTCGTCGAGCGTGTTCGGGCCGAAGGTGCCGGCGTGCAGCGGGCCTGAGACGAACTCCCAGAACGGCTCGAACTCCTGGAAGCGGGCCTTGTTGGGGTCGTAGTAGTGCGCGGCGGTGTAGTGCACGTCGGCCGTGAACCACACCGTGTTGCGGATGTTCGCAGCCTTGATGAAGCGCAGCAGGTCGGCGATCTCCAGCTCGCGCCCCAGGGGCGGGCCGTCGCCCTGCGCAACCGCTTCGGAGCCGAAGTTCCGGTCGCCGTCGTAGGTGACGACGAGGCCGAGTGGCATGTCGGCGGCGATCACCTTCCAGGTCGCGCGCGACTCCATCAGCGCCCGCTTGAGCCAGGCGAGCTGCACCGGCCCGAGGAAGTACGCGTCCGGGCCGTAGGCGGTCTGGCGGTTCTCGCCGTTCGGCCCGCGATACGAGCGCATGTCGAGCATGAACACGTCGACGAGGGGGCCGTAGGCGATCTTGCGGTAGACGCGGCCGGGCTCGGCCGGCTCGAAGCGCATCGGCATGTATTCGTGGAAGGCGCGGGACGCCCGCACCTCGAGCGCGCGCACGTTCGGGTCGGCGTACCTCTTCCTTAGGTGCTCGGCCCGGGTCAGCGGCTCGCCGGGCCACCAGTTGTTGGTGACCTCGTGGTCGTCCCATTGCGCCAGGATCGGCACGGCGGCGTTCATCGCCAGCACGTTCGCGTCCGTCAGGTTGTATTGGTAGCGGCCGCGGAACTCGGCGAGCGTCTCGGCGGGCTTCGACACCACCTCGGTGACGCGGTTGCGCCAGAGCGTGCCGTCAGGCAGTCGCACCTCGGCCGTGATCGGCCCGTCGGCGTAGATCGTGTCGCCGGAATGCAGGAAGAAGTCCGGGCGGTTGGCCAGCATCGCCTTGTAGATGGTCATGCCGCCGCGGGCCTCGTCGATGCCCCAGCCCTGGCCCGCCGTGTCGCCCGACCAGCAGAACGAGACCGAGCGCCGGTCGGCCGGCGCGGTGCGGAAGCGCCCGACCTGCGCCGGGCCGCGGATCGTCGGCGCCGCGAGGTCTTCGAGCCGGATCCGGTAGACGATGTCCTGCCCCGGCGGCAGGCCGGTGAGCGCCACCTTCACGGTGCCGTCCGCCTCCGGTAGGGCGTCGGCGAAGGTGCCGCCGCGGATCTCGGCGAAGCTGTCGGTGGTGGACCATTCGACGATCGCGCGGCACGGCCGGCCGGCGCGCGCCCAGACGATCGCGGAGTCGGTGCCGACGTCGCCCGATTGCAGGCCGTGCGTGAGGATCGGCCGGTCGGCGGCGACGGCGCGGTCGATCGAGAGGTAGAAGACGCCGAAGGCGACCAGCGCCGCGACCGCGAACTCCAAGGCGACGTTCGGCAGGGTCTGCGAGCGGCGGATCACCTCGCGGCCGAAGACCAGCG
>NZ_VRUX01000268.1:0-5596 GCF_008039885.1 Methylobacterium sp. WL103 | reverse complement strand
CCCTGCGCTTGCCGGCGCGCTGCCGTCCCACGCCTGCGCGGACTTCACCGGCTCCGTCGGCGTCAACACCCATTTCGGGCACGGCGGGACCCCCTACGTCGACCGGTTCGCACGCTGCGCGGCGGCGCTCGACGAGCTCGGGATCCGGCACCTGCGCGACGACATCGTGCTGCCGGGGGCGGAGGCGTCGGCGCCGCCGCAATTCCAGCGGATCGCCGAGCTGGCGCGGGCCGGCCACCGGTTCAGCCTGGTCTTCTACGACGGGCTCGACGTCGGGCCGCTGGTGCCGCCCCGGCGCCTGCCCGACGTCGCCGCCTGGTGCGCGGGCGGGCTCGAGATCGCCGAGGGCAGCAACGAGCCCAACATCGCCGCCGGCGCCGGCCGCCCGCAGGCCTCGGCCGAGCACCAGCGCGCGCTCTACCGGGCGGCGCGCAACGCCGGCGGCGCGCTGAAGGTCGCCGGGCCGAGCTACGTCCAGGCCAACGTCGCGGCCGCCGAGTCGCTGGCTAACGCCGTCGACTTCGGCAACATCCACCCGTACCCCGGCATGGAGCACCCGGAGACCACCGGAAACGGCGACCTGCGCCGATTCATTGCCGCCGCCCGGCCGATCTTCGGCCGCGCCCCGCTGCTCGCCACCGAGAACGGCTACCACACCGCGCTCGCCACCAGGAGCTTCCACTTCCCGGTCTCGGAGGCCGTGCGGGCGCGCTACACCCCGCGCCTGCTGCTGTGGAGCTTCCTCCTGGGCATCCGCCGCACCTACCTCTACGAGCTGATCGCCTCGGTCGACCGGGGCGAGGCCGACCCGGAAGGCCATTTCGGCCTGCTGCGCTTCGACGGCGCGCCGACCCAGACCTTCCGGGCGGTCGCCAACCTGATGCGCCTGTTCCGCGCCGGAGCCGCGGCCCCTGCCTCCCCCCTCGACGTGGCGATTGAGGCGGCCCCGCGCGACCTCCAGGCCGTCCGCTTCCTGCGCGCCGACGGCGCCGTCCTCGTGCCCCTCTGGCTCGGGATCGACGGCTGGGACCCCATCAAGCGCCGGGCCCGGCCCGACGCGCCGGCGCAAGCCGTCGCCCTGACGCTGTCGGCCGAGCCGAAGGCGGCCCGCCTCCACCGCTTCGCCGACGACGGCTCCGTGAGCGTGGAGACGCTTGCGCCCCTCCGGACGCTGACCGTCGGGGTGACGGACCGGCTCGCGTTCGTCGAGCTGACTTGATCGGGGAGATCGGGGGCTGGGTGTGCGCGCGAGAGTTGGCTTGCGACCAAGTGCGGACGATCAGACGGTCTGTTTTTGGGCCGTCGAATAGATCAACTACAGCAGCTTGGTCAGAGACCTGCAAGACCACCGCAGCAAACTGATCCATTGCCATTGTCCGCAGATTTCCTGTATCAGATGATTATGGATAGCATCGATCGTACAAGTTCAGGCTCGGGTCTCAGCATCGTCTACCTACTAACCAATCCCGCGATGCCTGGGCTCGTTAAGATCGGCCGCACGGCACAGGACACAGCCCAGGCACGGCTTGATCAGCTCTACACGACGGGCGTGCCAGTGCCATTCGAGCTGGTTTTTGCTTGCCGGGTCGAGGACGCGGTTCGCGTAGAGCAGGCCCTGCACATTGCCTTTGCTCCTCAACGCGTTAACGCGCGACGGGAGTTCTTTCGCATAGAACCGGAGCAGGCACTCGCAATCCTCCGTCTCCTACACATCGAAGACGCGACGCAGGTCGTCGAGGATCAGTCGTCCTCGATTTCCGAACAGGAACTTGGGGCTACACGGGCGCTTCGCGCGCGCCGACCAAACCTAGACTTCACGGTCTTGGGCATACCTATCGGTGCAGAGTTGCAATGTACGCGGAACGATGCCGTGGTGTTCGTCGTCGGATCTCGAAAGGTCCGTCTCGGAACAGACGAGCTATCGCTTACCGCGGCAACCCGTGAAGTCATGCAGCTGGAATACAGCGTCGCGCCCGGCCCATTCTGGAGCTACCAGGGCAGGTCCATCTCTGAGTTCTACGAGGACGCGTACGGCGAGCCGTCCGCTTAAGGACTTTTAGTACGATCGCCGAAGCCGAAGGTCTGCTTCCCAGCCGCTGTCTAATTTCGGCTGACCATCCCTATCAGACGGTACCCAGCTTCAGTCTTGAACCAGCAACGCCAAGTCGCAAACACCCCCTACCGCACCGCCCCTCGCGTGTTGACGAACAGCGCGTAGAGCGACTTCGTCGAGGCCATGAACAGGCGGTTGCCGTCGGCGCCGCCGAAGCACAGGTTGGCGCAGCGCTCCGGCAGGCGGATGCGGCCGATCGCCTTGCCCTCGGGCGAGACCACCAGGACGCCGTCGAGGTCGGCGCCCATGCCCCAGCCGCACCAGAGGTTGCCGTCGGCGTCGGCCCGGAACCCGTCCGCGGTGCCCTTGCCGCAATCGAAGAACACCCGGTCGTCGGTCAGCCGCGTGCCGTCTTCCACCACGTCGTAGACCCGGATGAGCCGGTTCGGCTGGGCGCGGGATTCGATGACGTAGAGCTTTGTCTCGTCGGGCGAGAAGCACAGCCCGTTCGGGCCGGCGATGTCGGCCACCACCACCGTGGCCTGTCCGGTCCGCGGGTCGAGGCGGAACACCTGGCCCGGCCGTTCGGGCCTGGCCATCGCCTCGTAGGGGTTGGGGCCGAAGGGCGGGTCGGTGAACCAGATCGAGCCGTCGGAGCGGCAGACGACGTCGTTCGGGGCGTTGGCGGGCTTGCCCTCGAAGCCGTCGAACAGGGTGGTGATCGTGCCGTCGTGCTCGGTGCGGGTGACCCGGCGGGTCTTGTGCTCGCAGGTGAGCAGGCGGCCCTGGCGGTCGCGGGCGTTGCCGTTGGCGTAGTTCGCGGGCTTGCGGAACACGCTCGTCGCGCCTGTCGCCTCGTCCCACCGCAGGATCGCGTCGCTCGCGACGTCGCTGAACAGCAGGCAGCGCATGTCGCCGAACCAGACCGGCCCTTCCGCCCAGCGAAACCCCGTGGCGATCCGCTCCACCGTCGCGGAGAAGATCCGGTACTTGGCGAACGACGGGTCGAGGATCTCGATGGCCGGATCGGGCAGGCGCTCGGAGGGCTCGAAGGCGGCAAGCGCCCGGCCCCTTGGGCCGAGGGTGGCGGCGCCCGCGAGCGCGAGCAGGGTCCGGCGATCGAGGGCGCCCATGGTGATCCTCCCGGCCGGCGTCGTCCCGGCCTGCATGTCGTCTCGTCGTCGGCGGGCCCGGCGCATGGCGTGCGCCTCCTCCGCCCTCAAGCGTGCGTCGCGAAGGCTGTCAGGTGATCGGGGCCGGGTTGAACAGCGTCAGGTCGTTGAACAGGCCCCAGCGGTCGGACCAGGGTTTCTTGCGCCCGCTCGCCACGTCGAGGATCAGGCGGAACAGCTCCTCGCCGACCTCCTCGATCGTCGCGTCGCCGGTGGCGATGCGGCCGGCGTCGAGGTCGATCAGGTCGGACCAGCGCTGGCTGAGCTCGGTGCGGGTCGCGACCTTGATGACGGGGCATTGCGCGAGGCCGTAGGGGGTGCCGCGCCCGGTCGAGAACACCTGCAGCGTGATCCCGGAGGCGAGCTGCAGCGTGCCGCAGACGAAGTCGCTCGCCGGCGTCGCCGCGAAGATCAGGCCCTTCTCCGTCACCCGCTCGCCCGGGGCGAGCACGGCGGAGATCGCCGAGGTGCCGGACTTGGCGACCGACCCGAGCGCCTTCTCGACGATGTTGTTCAGCCCGCCCTTCTTGTTGCCGGGCGACGGGTTGGCGCGCCGGTCGGCCTCGCCCTTGGCGAGGTAGTCGTCGTACCAGGCCATCTCGCGCACCAGCGCCGCGGCGACGGCCGGGTTCTTGGCCCGCGGCGTCAGCAGGTGGATCGCGTCGCGGACCTCGGTGACTTCGGAGAACATGACCGTGCCGCCGGCCGCGACGATCAGGTCGGCGCAATGGCCGAGCGCCGGGTTGGCGGTGACGCCGGAGAACGCGTCGCTGCCGCCGCATTGCAGCCCGACCACGAGGTCGGAGGCCGGGCAGGTCTCGCGGCGGCGCCGGTTCAGGATCTCGAGCCGGGCTTCCGCCATCGCCATGATGCTGTCGAGCATCATCGCGAAGCCCTGGTGGCGCTCGTCCTGCATCCGCACGACGCCGCCGTCCTCGGCCGCGTCGCCGTCCGGCAGCAGGCGCTCGGAGACGAGCTTTTCGCAGCCGAGACCCACCACCATCACCTCGCCGCCGAAGTTCGGGTTGCGGGCGAGGCTCTGCAGGGTGCGGATCGGGATCACCGCCTGGGGCGCGTTGATCGCGACGCCGCAGCCGTAGGCATGGGTCAGCCCGACCACGTCGTCGACGTTGGGGAAGCGCGGCAGCAGCTCCGCCTTGATCTTGCGGATCGCCACGTCGAGGGTGCCGGCGACGCATTGCACGCTGATCGAGATCGCCAGGATGTTCTTGGTGCCGACCGACCCGTCCGGGTTGCGGAACCCCTCGAAGGTGTAGCCCTGGAGCGGCGCCGGGGGCGCCGGCACGCGGGTCGCCATCTCCAGGGCGTCGAGCGCGGGCGCGGTCGGGGTGGCGACGCGCGATTCCTCGACCCAGGCGCCGCGAGGGATGTCCTGCGTCGCGATGCCGACGACCTCGCCGTAGCGGCGCACCGCGCCGCCCTCGGGAATCGCCGCGAGCGCCACCTTGTGGCCCTGCGGCACGAACTCGACGAGGGTCAGCCCGTCCGGGAACGCGGTGCCGGCCGGCAGGCCGAACGCGTTGACCACGATGGCGACGTTGTCGCTCGCATGCAGGCGGATGGTGCGGGGGGCGTCGCCCAAGGCGGGCCCGGCCGGCTGGGCCGGCGGGGCTTCGATCACGGCGTCGATCACGGCGTCCTGCATCGGATGCTCCCTGGTGGCGGTCGGTCTCAGGCGCGACGCAGCTCGACCCGCCGGATGTCGCCGACGAGGAGGAGGTAGGCGCTCATCGCCACGAGCGCGTTGATCCCGACGAAGACCAGCGCCGTGTCGAACGAGCCCGAGGACTGGACGAGATAGCCGATGATGATCGGCGTGGTGATGCCGGCGGTGTTGCCGAACATGTTGAACAAGGCCCCGCTCAGGCCCGCCGCCTCCTTGGGCGAGGTGTCGGACACGACGGCCCAGCCCAGCGCCCCGAGGCCCTTGCCGAAGAAGGCCGCCGCCATCAGGCCGATCACCAGGGCTTGGGAATCGACGTAGTTGCAGGCGATGATCACCATCGAGAGCACCATGCCGGCGATGATCGGCACCTTGCGGGCGATGTTCAGCGAGCCGGTCCGGCGCAGGAGGGCGTCCGAGATCACGCCGCCGAGGATGCCGCCGACGAAGCCGCACAGGGCCGGCAGGGAGGCGGTGAAGCCGGCCTGGAGCACGCTCATGCCGCGTTGCTTGACGAGGTAGATCGGGAACCACGTCAGGAAGAAGTAGGTCATCACGTTGATGCAGTGCTGCGCCACGTAGATGCCGAGCAGCATCCGGTTGCCCAGAAGCTGCTTGATGGTGCCCCAGGTGCTCACCGTCGCGGTGCCGGCGGCCGGTGCGGCGTCGGCCCGCGCGGCCTTGGCG
>NZ_VRUX01000267.1:0-5596 GCF_008039885.1 Methylobacterium sp. WL103 | reverse complement strand
CCCGCGGCCGTCAGGCCCCGGCCGAGCCGGCGCGGCCGAAGCTGTCGGCGACCGTGCGCCGGGCGCTGGACGTGCTGGGTCTCGAGGAAGGGGCCGACACCGCCGCGATCAAGGCGCAGTACAAGGCCCTGGTGAAGCGCTTCCATCCCGACGCCAACGGCGGCGACCGCTCCTTCGAGGAGCGCCTGCGCGACATCATCCGGGCGCACGACGTGTTGCGCGCGGCCGGCCTCTGCTGAGGCCGGCACGATCGATGCAAAGCCGGGCGTCGCGACGCGGCGAGCGGTTTTCGCGCGCGAACGACCGGAATTCTCCGAACGCCGACCTATATGTGGGCCTTGCCCTGAACGCCTGCCCGTCTGTGGCGCCCCGGCGCGACGACGGTTAAGGAAGGGCCTGCATCCCGGCGGCGTTCGCCCGGCGAGGCGAGGCCCGAGACAAGTTCCGCGCGGCTTTCGATCCGATGCCCGTCGGAAGACCGCCCTACGAGGTTCCGTATGCTCTCTGACGACAAGCCCGCCATGCTCCCCGACCGGACGGTCTCCGTCCGCGACACCTTCGGCATCGACATCGACCTCCAGGTGCCCGCCTTCGCGGAAACCAGCGAGCACGTGCCCGATCTCGATGCGGACTACATCTTCGACCGCGAGACCACGCTGGCGATCCTGGCCGGCTTCGCGCGCAACCGCCGCGTGATGGTCACCGGCTATCACGGCACCGGCAAGTCGACCCATATCGAGCAGGTCGCCGCCCGGCTGAACTGGCCCTGCGTGCGGATCAACCTCGACAGCCACGTCTCGCGCATCGATCTCGTCGGCAAGGACGCGATCGTGCTGCAGGACGGCAAGCAGGTCACCGCCTTCCAGGACGGCATCCTTCCCTGGGCGCTGCAGAACAACGTCGCGCTGGTCTTCGACGAGTACGACGCCGGCCGCCCCGACGTGATGTTCGTGATCCAGCGGGTGCTGGAGCTGTCCGGCCGCCTGACGCTGCTCGACCAGAAGCGGGTCATCCGCCCGCACCCGGCCTTCCGGCTGTTCGCCACCGCCAACACGGTCGGCCTCGGCGACACCTCGGGCCTCTATCACGGCACGCAGCAGATCAACCAGGGCCAGATGGACCGCTGGTCGATCGTCACCACGCTCAACTACCTGCCGCACGAACGCGAGGTCGACATCGTCCTGTCCAAGGCGACCCACTACAAGGGCGACCAGGGGCGCGACGTCGTCAGCCGCATGGTGCGCGTCGCGGACCTGACCCGCAACGCGTTCATGAACGGCGACCTCTCGACCGTGATGAGCCCGCGCACGGTGATCACCTGGGCCGAGAACGCCGACATCTTCCGCGACATCGGCTTCGCCTTCCGCGTCACCTTCCTCAACAAGTGCGACGAGCTGGAGCGGACGCTGGTCGCCGAGTTCTACCAGCGCGCCTTCGGCAAGGAGCTGCCCGAGAGCGCGATGAACGTCGCGCTGAGCTGAGCTTGATGGAGAGGATGCGATGGGTAAGCCGGCCCTGAAAGACGCCCCCGTCGTCGCGAAGGCCGGCGGATCGGCTCCGTCGCGTCCTCGTTACGAAGATGATTTCTACGGCTGGCTCCTCGAACAGGCCGACCTCCTGCGCGCCCGCCGGTTCGACGACCTCGATCTGGACCACGTCGCCGAGGAGCTGGAGGGGTTGTCGAAGAGCGAGTTCTCCAAGCTCCAGAGCTGCCTGCGCGTCCTCCTCATGCACATGCTGAAATGGGACCAGCAACCGGAGCATCGCACGCCGAGCTGGATCTACTCGATCCGCGAACAGCGCCGCCGCGTCGGTCGCATCCTGCAGCAGAATCCCGGCTTGAGGTCGCGGATCGTGGAGGCGCGGGACGGCGCCTATCAGGATGCGCGGGATTGGGCCTCCAACGAGACCCATCTGGACCCCGACGAGTTTCCGGACACTTGCCCCTACGATTGGGACGATATCCGCGAGCGTCCCTTCGACCTCGATTCCGTTAAGAAGTAGCATCCATGTCCATCTCCAACCGCAAGCCCGGCGAACGCCGCGAGCCGGTCGCCGAGCCCCTGAAGCGCTCGGTCGCCGGGTGCCTGCGCGCGATCGCCAAGCGCTCCGAGGTCGAGGTCACCTACGCCACCGACCGGCCGGCGCTCACCGGCGACAAGGCGCGCCTGCCCGAGCCGCCGCGCAAGCTCACCGTCGCCGACGTGGCGGTGCTGCGCGGCAACGCCGACGCCATGGCGCTGCGCCTCGGCTGTCACGACATCACGGTCCATCGCCGGCTCGCGCCGGAGAATTCCGCGGCGCGTGCGGTGTTCGACGCGGTCGAGCAGGCCCGCGTCGAGGCGATCGGCTCGCGCCGGATGTCGGGCGTCGCCTCGAACATCTCCGCGATGCTGGAGGATCGCTACCACCGCGGCGGCAAGTACGAGAACATCACCGACCGGGCCGACGCGCCGATGGAGGACGCCGTCGCCCTGATGGTGCGCGAGCGCCTGACGGGCCAGCAGCCGCCGGAGGCGGCCAAGCGCATCGTCGAGCTGTGGCGCGCGCACATCGAGGACAAGGCCGGCCCGAACCTCGACGGTCTGATCGGCTCGATCGAGGACCAGCGCGGGTTCGGCCGCTCCGTGCGCGAGCTGCTGTCCTCCCTCGACATGGCCGACGAGACGCCGTTCGACCCCGAGGACGACGAGAACGACGACGAGAACGAGGCCCAGGACGACGAGCAGACCCCGAGCGAGGGCGACGCCGAGGAGCAGAGCCAGGGCGACCGCGCCGAGGTCGAGACCTCGGAAGAGGCCTCCGACGACATCGAGGAGGGCGCGCAGGAGGCGGCCGACGCGCCGTCCGGCGAGCTTCCGGAGGAATCCGAGGACGCCGATTCGGAAGAAGCCTCCGAATCCTGGCGCCCGCCGTCGAAGGCCGCCAACGAGCTGCGCGGGCCGGACTATCGGGTGTTCAATCCGAAGTTCGACGAGGTGATCCACGCCGAGGACCTGTGCGACGCCGAGGAGCTCGCGCGGCTGCGCAGCTACCTCGACAAGCAGCTCTCGCATCTCCAGGGCGTCGTCGGGCGGCTCGCCAACCGCCTGCAGCGCCGGCTGCTCGCCCAGCAGAACCGTGCTTGGGACTTCGACCTCGAAGAGGGCCAGATCGACCCGGCGCGCCTCGTGCGGGTGGTCATCGACCCGTTCCAGCCGCTGTCCTTCAAGCAGGAGAAGGACACCAATTTTCGCGATACGGTGGTGACGCTGCTGCTCGACAACTCGGGCTCGATGCGGGGCCGCCCGATCACCGTGGCGGCGACCTGCGCCGACATCCTCGCCCGCACCCTCGAGCGCTGCGGCGTGAAGGTCGAGATCCTCGGCTTCACCACCCGCGCCTGGAAGGGCGGCCAGTCGCGCGAGGCGTGGCTCGCCGCCGGCAAGCCGAACGCACCGGGCCGCCTCAACGACCTGCGCCACATCGTCTACAAGTCGGCCGACGCGCCCTGGCGCCGGGCGCGGAAAAACCTCGGGCTGATGATGCGCGAGGGGCTGCTCAAGGAGAACATCGACGGCGAGGCGCTGGACTGGGCGCACAAGCGCATCCTGGCCCGGCCCGAGCAGCGCAAGATCATGATGGTGATCTCGGACGGCGCGCCGGTCGACGATTCGACCCTGTCGGTCAACGCCGGAAACTACCTCGAGCGGCACCTGCGCTGGATGATCGAGGAGATCGAGCAGCGCTCGCCGGTGGAACTCCTGGCGATCGGCATCGGCCACGACGTGACCCGCTACTACCGCCGCGCCGTGACGATCATCGACGCGGAGGAGCTCGGCGGCGCGATGACCGAAAAGCTCGCCGAGCTGTTCGAGGAGGATGCCGGCGGCCGCGCCCCGATGCGGGCTTTCGGCGGACGCCGGCGCTGACGCCTGAGAGCATTTTCCATGATCCCCGGATCACGGGAATGCCCTTACTGACTGTGTGATCGCATTGTCTTCACGCGAGCCGGCATCCACCTCGCTCGAAAATGCTTCAGGTGAGAGCCCGCAGCGCGACCAGCACGGCGAGGTGCCCCGGGTAGAACGCCTGGAGCGCGTAGGGCGGCAGGAAGCGCGGCCGGCCTCGCAGCCGCAGGGCGACGAAGAGCACCAGCGGGACGCCGACGAGGATCGTCGCGGCGTCGATGAGGGCGGAGATCCAGGGAGTTTCGCCCCGCGGGTGCCAGCCGTGCCAGTTCAGACCGACGATTGTGGCGACGAGCCAGGCGCCGTAGGCGCGCGGCTCGCGAAGCGCGAGAAGGATCGCCGCCGGCAGCAGGATGCCGGCGAGGCCGAAATCCACCGCCGTCTTGGCGAGTGCGGGGGCGAGGAGCACCACGGCGAGGCCGAGCGCCAGGGCCGCATGACGAAGCCCGGTGCCCGCCCGGTCGAGCGCGGTCGCGAACGCGATGCCCGCCGCCAGGGTGAACAGGATCGACCCTTCGGTGGTGCCGAAGGGGAAGGCGGCAGCGTAGATGGCCTGCGTCGGCACCGCGAGGGCGAGCAGCGCCAGCACGTAGCGGCCGGGATCGGCGCCGCGCACGACGTGCAGCACGGACACCACGCAGAACAGCGGGAAGGCGATCCGCCCGAGCCGCCACAGGGCGACGGCGTGGCCGTCGAGCAGAATGGTGTCGACGTGGTCGCCGACCATCAGCACGGCCGCCGCGCCCTTGATCGCGTCGAGCGGCGCGCCGGCGAACGCCGTGGCGGGCACGAAAAAACCGCCGGCATGGGGGTCCATGCGGCGGTTCATGATCTCGCGTCGCCCGAGGGCGAGGGCTTCAGGCGGCGACGGCTTCCGGAGCCGCGGTCTCGCCGAGCTTCTTGTGGATCTCGCGCTTGAGCAGCTTGGCCGTCTGCGACAGCTCGACCTCGTGAGCCTTCACGAGGAAGGCGTCGAGGCCGCCGCGGTGCTCGACCGAGCGAAGCGCATGCGCGGTGACGCGCAGGCGCACGCGGCGGTTCAGCGCGTCCGAGGTCAGCGTGACGTTGCAGAGGTTCGGCAGGAACCGGCACTTCGTCTTGCGGTTCGAATGGCTCACGAGGTGGCCGACCTGAACGGCCTTGCCGGTGAGTTCGCAGCGGCGTGCCATGATAACGCTATCCTGTCTCGTTCCTGGGCGATCCCGACCCGCCCTCATGGGCTGGGTGCGCCGACTGGCCAGCCCCACCCGAACGTCGTTCCAGGCCTTGCGCAGTCGTGTCTGAGTGGCGGCCTATAGGCGAGACAGCCCGCGACCGTCAAGGCGAAACCCGACATCGCGTCGTCATGAAGGCGCCGGCGCACGCAGCGCGACAGGCTGAACGCAGGCGCCCTCGCGCCGCGGCGCGCCCCCGGACCCTGGGCGTCGGCGGAACGGCCTGTTAACCATGTCGCTTCGATAACCAACCCCCGGGCAGCCCCAGGGCGCCGCGTCGTCGGGCCCGGCGCCCGGACGACCTCGTGAGGATGCGATTCGGACCATGAGCGCCCGCCCCAACCGCAGCGCCTTCCCACTGATGCGCCTCGTTCTCGCCGCCGCCCTCGGCGCCGGCGCCCTGTCGCCGGCCGAGGCGCGCGAGCGCAAGGC